>CAZYJQ010000009.1:39573-46406 GCA_964647835.1 uncultured Desulfovibrio sp.
TTACAAGAGGCCAGTATGCTTGCGGGGCTTGCCATTAGCCAAAGTCGTTCGGCCCTTGCCCACTCCATGTCTTACCCTCTCACCAGCCACTTTGGGGTTCCTCACGGCCTGGCTTGTTCTTTCACCTTGCCTGCTATTATTGATGTGGTGACACAAAAAGGACTCTGGCGACACGAGGACGATGAGACTTTGGCGATTAAAGCCAAGGACTTTATGCTTGGCCTGAACCTTCCAAAGCATGTGGCGGAATATTGTACGGCAGATGAGGTGTTTGCCCTTGCGGGCGAAATGTTTGCGCCGGGGCGTGTGGAAAATTTTATTGTGCCCATAACCAGCGACGAAGTGTTGGCTCTTTTACGAAAGAGCTTGGGCTGAGCTGGGTAGGTTGGCTGGCTGAGGGGTAATTCCCAGCGTAGTGAGCTTGCCAGAGGGTTTGCCAGAGGGGTTGTCAGATGATTTTTCCCAGAAAGCATCCAGATTAACCTTCGGGAGAACAGCCAAGGGAGGAAACTGGCGAGCAAACTGGTAGAGCGTACAAGACGAACAAACGGCACGCTTACGGTGCTAGTCCATGCCCATAGTTGATTGTAGTCGAACAAATAGAAGAGGCGCCATCATTAGAAGATGGCGCCTCTTATTGCAGGGAAGATGCTTGCGCCTTAGGATGCGAAGCTTTTTAAGATGAACATTTGCTGAAGCAAGGCCTCTTCTTCCTGCCCAAAACTCATAAGCGAGTCTACGGGGGTGCCATATCCCCCCGCGGGTATTGCTTCGTAGGGGGCGTTATTGTGTTGAATGGAGGCGAAAAGCCCGCTTTCTGGCTCGTCAGTGTTTATGGCGCGAGACAGGGACAAAAGGGAGTCCAACTCGTCAGAAGCAGGAGAAATGCCAAAAAGGTTGAGGGAAAATCCGTCAAGAGTGCCGTCTTTATACTCACTGAGGGTAATGCCGCCAGAGCAAAACTGTTCTAACCACTCTGGTACCTCGCCACCCTTTTCACCAACAATGTACTGAATGCTTTCAATGCCTGTTATGGTTCCGTTGCTAAAAAGATTCTCATACTGTTGAGTAAAATGTTCCCATGATTCTGCCTTAAGGATAAGGACATCCTGACCGTCTCCGCCATTTATAGTGACATTGGAGCCTTCGATGGAGCCATGCAAAAAGACGATATCATTCCCCGCTCCGGCATCAATGGTATTTTCGCCCTCGCCAGTCATATCGCCTTGGATAACGATATGGTCATTCCCGCTTCCGGTTTGAATAAGGTGCTTTCCTCCATCGGCTACATCAATAGCCACCTGATGCAGAGGGGTGCCGGCATCATCTTTTACGCCGTATTTCGCGCAGGAGATGATGACTGTAACACCGGAGTCGCCTCCGAGGATGGTGTTGCTGCTTCCGGAAGATACGACAATCCCCCAGGCATCATCAGCATGAGTAGTAAGTTTGAACGTGTCCTTAACTGTAAAGGTGCTCTGCATACCACTGTGGACATCTAAGCCAGAGGCAAAGCTGTATTCACCGCTACCAGCCAGAGCGTCAATGAAGATGTTATTACCTGTAAAGCTGGCCTCGCTATTATTGCCGCCTAGCATAAGGGCCTCAGCGTTATTGGCTGAATCTCCCGTTGCGCTTATGGTTATATCACCATTGAGAGCCGAAAAATCTAGGCTAGAGTTGTCACTCTGCATAGCGATGCCTTGCAGGTTTCCTTCGCCACTTGTTTGCGCTATTACCGAAATATTTTGCTGTGCTGTAAGCTGGACATGGTTATTTCCACCCTCGATAAATAGGCCGCGCGCGTCTGCTTGAATCCCTTCGCGGTTGAATCCGGCCATAGCTGTACCGCCAGCTTTGGCGCTGATAGCTATGGATTCACCCGCGTCAAAAGAAAGGGTGCTGTTGGAGCTTACAGTCATCCCCGTAAGCGTTGTATAGCCATACAAACTCAAGTTTTTTTCATGGTTGGTTTGGCTCTCTGCCTATGAAGAGGCGGCAATGGTAATATTTTTCCCCGCGGATATATCAAGCAGGGCGTTTTCTGCCTCTAAGCCTGTGACAAAACTGTTCACGCTAGAGGAGAAAAATGAATTTTCCATCTCAGATTCTGAACCAGCGTGCTTAAGAGTTTCTTGCCACTTGAGTGAGGCTTGAATGTCAATATCCCCGCCCGCCTCCATATAAAGTGCTGCCTTGTTTTGTGAATCGGCGCTTACTGTAATCCCTGTCACTGTGTTACCAAGGTGTGTATCGGTGGAACTACCCAGCAAGTTTCCTTCCGGCCCGCTGTTAATAAACTCAGTGATGGTGTTCGATGAAGCTCCGATAATGATATCTTTGCCTGCTTCAAGGCTTGCCACACTGTTATGTATACTCGTGCCAATCACGGTATTGTCAACAGTGATTCGTTGGTCAAAACTATCGGCCGCGCCTTCCAGACGGGTCGTTAAGTCGTTGGAAGCTTCAATCCGCAAGTTACCATTGCGGGCCGCCGCTACAAAACTTGCGTCTTCTTTGGCTATATCCTCTGGCGAAGCTTGGCCTTCAACAACAAGACCGCCCACATTGTGAGGATCGTAGTTTCCATTGCTTTCTTGTGCGTAGGCAAATTCGCTTGTCGCATCGCTTATTAGCCCGAGGGTAGTCGAGTTTTTAGCAGAAATAGTTAAATCCTGCTGCGCTTCAAGGCTTACCTTGCTCTGACCGAAGTCTTCAACGAAAACCCCTAGGGTAGAACCGCTGTCAACAATATTAACGTTAGAGTGTTCGCCTTCCCCAGCGATAGTTCCATTTTGTTGAATGTTGGTGTTTTTTTCAGCAGAAATAACAAGGTTTCGGTCCGCATTTAAGGATATTGATGTTTCTGATCCCATAGCAGACAAGCCATAAACGTTTGCTTTAGTCCCTACGTCAAGGGAGCCAGTTCCAGTTCCTTCATAGTCAATGGAAAATGCTCCGTTAACTGTAAGGTCGCCGCCTGAAACTGCCGTAAGGTCAGACTCGGAGGAAGAAATGCCGAAAACTTCTGCGTAATCGATTCCAATGGAGGTTGACGACGTGGTTATGTCGTGATTCGTAACATCAACGGTAATTTTCGCGCCAATGTCCATATGCTGTCCTGAGTGTAAATGCGCTCCGGAACCATCGTTAAGTTCTAATCCCTTGACCCGGCCAGAAACATTAACAGTATTATTGGAATTCCCGTCACCCGCTTCGTTTTGAGTGTTGGTTGTTAGTTTTTGGGATAGGGAAGCCTGTACAGAAAGGTTGTTGCCTGCGTTAAGCTGCGCGGAGCCTTTGGTGTCGCCGCCTGCGCTGGTAACAGAAAGACCAACCACTTCGGCTGACAGGTTCATTTCGTTGGAGTGTGATCCTGTGCTTTGCGAATTAAGTTCTTGTGAGGCTTGGGCATGGGCTACAATATTTCTCCCTGCTTCAACCACAAGCTCTCCACCGGGTTTTACAGCCATTCCCTCAGTTTTTCCATAACTTACAAGGCTGTTTCGTACATCGTGACCTTTTGCTTCTATTAATGAGGTTGTTGAGGCGTCTACCCGAACATCGCCAGTAGCGGAGCGTATCTCTACCTTGGCTTTGGCGTTGTTATAGTCGTCGCTTCCAACGCTTAGGCCGGAAATAATCGAAGAGTCGTCAATCATATTAGTCGCATTAACGCTGTGCCCAAGGGAGCTGATTATGCTTTCACCCTGTGCTGTAATAGCAATGTCGTCGTTGCTACTCATATTTAGCTTTCCGACAGAGGTGCCTTCTCCCTTAACTGTAACACCCGTCACCGAGGAGGTGTTGCTTATGTAGGTTGTAGACTCGTTTGAATCAAGCCCGACAGATATTTCTGCTTTTCCTTTGGTATTGAGGGTAATCCCTTGATTCGCATGGATGTCGAGCGTAGCGCCGTGGACAGTGGCCCCTTGCACAAGGGAACTATCTATTAAGGACGCGTTAAGTTTTTGGGGCAAGTCATGAGCCGAATGCCCTGTGGCATCGTTGTTTATGGTAGAGTTCGAACCTTTAAAGGAAAGAGATTGACTGTTGTTACTGGAAATATCCATGGACCCTCCGGCTTTGAGGGTGGTCGTATTGTCCTTTGCCAAACTAAGCCCAGAAACACCATTAGCTGATTTTTCATAAATCTTAAGATCAAAGCCGATTCCATTGCTGGAAATTTCCGCATCCGAAAGATAGATGTTTTTGCTCATGTCGATGTCAGCAGAAATGGTCATTTCTTTGCCAGCCGCAATATTTGTTGTATTGCCTTTGCCTTCTTCACGGTACCCGCTGACGATCAGCCTGCTGGGATAATAGCTCGATTCTCTGGAGCTTATGGCGCCTTTTACATGAGACTCATCAGCACTAGGCGTAAAAACCATGTTTATGGTGTCGTGAACCTGCGCTCCTAAGGAGACATTCTCCACAGCCGTAATGGTTAGGTTCGAATCTTGCGCTAAGGAATGGATGCCCGCGATGGTTCCCATTTCATAGAAGGAGCTTTGTTTTACTTCTTGTCCGGAAACAGTTGTGCTGACAGCCTCAAGCTCCGCTTGGATGTTAATGTTTCCGCCAGCATCGAGGGTGACGCTAACGGGTTTTTTCTCACTGGAAGAAGAGCTTGAATGGTGAAAGTCTTCGTCCCCTAAGACTAAACCCGAAACCGTGAAGTTCGTCATATCCTTTTCAATGAGAGCACTGTCCCCCTTGTGGGTAAGGTCAGTGGCAAGTCGACCGCTTAAGGATAAATCCCCTGTGGCTTTGGCATTGAGACTTACCTCGGAAGAATCAACAAACGCGCCGGCAATGTGGACATCATTGGCCTCACCAGTTTGAAAATTGATACCATTGCCAAAGTCTTCGGTTGCGTTAGCGGTAACGGCTTCATATTCCGCCTCGCCTGCGATGTTAATATTTTCGCCGCTCAGGTTCGTTGTGGTGCCTTCGCCACCTTTAAGACCGTAGACAATGGTGTCTTCATCCATTCGGTAGTCAAGAACCTTGAGACTTTCAGCCTCGTCGTCTGTGCCCAGCGAAAGGCCTTGATACTGCGCTTCAATGTGAAGGTCATAATCTGACCCAAGCGTTAACTCGCTCCCTTGCCCCTGAACGTCAACGCCGGCAATGTGAACAACGTTGTCACCTACCCCCACGCTGGAATGGCCTGTGCCTGCCTCTTTGTCGTAACCATCAGCCTTGCCTGTGCCATGAATATGCAAATCGCCATCGTGGTGAAGGCTTTCTCTACCGATGACGGTTTTACCGGCAATATCAATGTTCGCATACTCACCAAGTTGCATCTCCCCTTGTTCTTCAATAAACTTGGCAACAGGTTTTTCGGGGTTGGTGGGGTCTACAGGAGTAGCGGGCGCGCCTAACCCAGTAAGGTCGCCAATGGGGTTTGTGTTTATGTTGACTGACTGTCCTTGGGTAAGGGCTCCCTTCCACCCGGCAAGGCCACTCAGGGCATCAAGGGAAGACACACCGTCAATGAGCTCGCCCGTGCCATCGCCGTAGGCGTTTACACCTGATGAAGGGGTTGTTGAGGGACCCATGGCCGTCGTTATATCCATATTCGGGTTCATGGCTTGTAAAAAATCAGCAGCGGCGACAGTCGTACCATCTTCGAGTAAAAAAAGCGGTAGTTCCGCGTCATCGGATGTTACAAAAAAATCTTGGATGATAAGTTCGCCTTTATGGGGAGAAGAAATGCGTAAGGCATTATCAACTCTGTCAAAATTGGCTTCAGTAATAGAAAAATCAAACTTTAGAGCTTGCTCGGGTGCTATGGTAATATTTTTTTGACCCTGCGTAGGCAGGGTGAGTAAAAGCTGAGTCATACAATCCCCTCAATTGTCATATGCAACGATAAAACTTTGGCCCGAAAAACGGGAAAAAAGAAACAACCCCAAACAGTCGTAATGGTCTAGCTTTAAGGGCCCCCCTAAGGTCAGCATAGTCCCACAAAGTAAATACAATAAAAAGTCAGTAAAAAAACGAAGGAATAAATTTCGATAAAAAATCTCAATGAAAACCATACAGGACTATTCTAGTCTCGTTTAAAGAAATAGTGGACCCTTGTCAAGCAGATAGTAGGAAAGTTTTTATTTTAAATTATCTATCTAATACAGCATAATAACGTCGTTTTTGACTAAGTCTTGGAACGTATATAGGCCTATTCACCGCTTTTTTCCAAGTCGTATGCTAAGATATCCTCCCCTTTGTGTGAATAATCTAAGGAGAGGGCGCTTTATGTTGTGTGGTGGGGTTTTTGGCTTGTTTGGATTAAGGAAATGACGAAAAGAGACATCTTTTAGAACAACAGGGGTATTGGTTTCCGGTATAAGGGGTGAGTTGTTTTTCTCGTTGTTTTTTCAATTAGAGAAATTTAGGCTTTTGAGGGGATACCGTGGGGGATGAAGGGTGGTTGGACCTAATAACACAAGCCGATTGCCATAGCTGACAATCGGCTTGTGTTATTAAGCGGGAGCTTGTCGCGCTTCGAAAAATGACTCGGATGGCTTGGGTGCCATTTTCATGCTTCCATGAAGATGGCAATTCTTTGGGGGCTTCATGGCGCAGGTTACCAAGGCGGGATTTTCGCCATTCAGGGGACGATTTCTTTGTGTTGTTTCCTAACAGCCAAAGCGCTAAGGAGCGCCTAGGCCCTTTGGGCTGTAATTTTATGTCCTTACGCGTGCCTTACCAGCTTTCCGCTATTTCACGAATTACCTCTTCCAGATGTTCCGCCAAAATCTTTGTCATTTGCGGTTCGATGGCGGCGTAGTCTTCAAAACTTTCGCCTATGGTGTCGGCTACCACAC
>CAZYJQ010000010.1:0-46213 GCA_964647835.1 uncultured Desulfovibrio sp.
AGGCCATTGAAGATAAGAAGAACTAATAAAGAGGGGTTTTCCCCTCTTTTTTTTGGCATTGCATGGGAGATTGTTGAGGGGCTTGGCTCGTCTGATTCTTTATGGGCCAGTTGTATAAGGTCTAAGTACCCATTGAACACCTGAGTACCCGACTGCATGTCTCAAAGTAGTGTATCTGTATCGTCTGCTGGCAAACCCTTGAGGATGTATAGACAACGCCTTGTCAAAGGCTCGGCGGGATTAGCGAAGGGAGGGGCAGTACCCTCCAAAGCAGGTGAAAATCAAACAAAAAGCGACCACCATGGGATATTCCGATGGTGGTCGCTTTTTTGATAAGTGGTTTTTACGAAAACTATATATCAAAAAGCATTTCTAAATCTTCGCGTGAAATAGATTTCCAGGCTTGGGCACCGGGGACGATGGAGTCCGCGATACCTTTTTTGGATTCTTGCAATTGCAAAATCTTTTCTTCAACGGTGTTTTGGCAAATAAGCTTATAGGAGAACACTTGTTTTGTTTGCCCTATGCGGTGTGTTCTATCTGTTGCCTGAGCTTCCACGGCGGGGTTCCACCAAGGGTCATAGTGGATAACATAGTCGGCTGATGTGAGGTTCAGGCCTGTCCCACCTGCTTTAAGTGAAATAAGGAAAATAGGAATTTCAGGAGTATTATTAAACCTATCCACTTGATCAAAGCGGTCTTTACTTGTGCCGTCGAGGTAACAAAAGGGTATTTCGTTAATTTGCAACCAAGATCGGATAATATGGAGCATTTGCACGAATTGTGAAAAGACCAGAACACGGTGTCCTTCCTCAATGATATCAGTGACCATATCTTTAAAGGCGTCGAATTTTCCAGAGGGAATATTGGTTGATACCCCGGGAATTTCAATTTTAAGAAGACGCGGGTGGCAGCAGATTTGACGCAGTTTAAGTAAAGCGTCAAGGATGGACATTTGACTGCGCGCAATGCCTTTTTCGTCAACAGACGAAAGGACTTCACCACGGAGCTTTGTGGCTAGCATGCCGTAAAGCTCGGCCTGTTCGTCTGTGAGCCCGCAAAAATAGGTGTTCTCAATTTTCGGCGGTAAGTCTTTGGCAACTTCGTTTTTTGTGCGCCGTAGGATAAAGGGGCGAACTCTTGTGCGTAAGAACGCGAGGGTGTCATCATCACCGTCTTTAATGGGTTTGATAATGCCGCGCTTGAAAGCGTGTTGCGCTCCAAGAAAACCTGGCATAAGAAACTCAAAAAGCGACCAAAGTTCGAAAAGGTTGTTTTCAATGGGCGTACCCGAAAGGCATAGGCGCATATCGGCTTGTATCCGCCTGACGGAACGAGCCGTAATGGTATTGGGGTTTTTAATATTTTGGGCTTCGTCCAAAATTATAGAAACAAATTCATGTTTTTCAAGGTCTTCCAAGTTTCTGCGCAACAGGGCGTAGGTAGTGAGAACCAATTGGGAGTTTGGGATATCCTTAAAGAGCGCCTCTCTTTTAGGGCCGTAAATAGTAAGGAGTTTGAGATCGGGCACGAATTTTTTGGCCTCTCGCTCCCAGTTAGGCAACACCGAGGTCGGCACAATAATGAGGTTTGGACCTTTATTGCCCGATTCCACCACATGCTGAATAAATGAAAGAGTTTGAACGGTTTTTCCAAGACCCATTTCGTCAGCAAGAATACCCCCGAAGTTATACTCACGGAGGAAGTTGAGATAGGCTAAACCCTGTAACTGGTAGCCACGTAAAGTTGCCTGCAGTCCTTTGGGGGGAGGGATAGGGGTAATCTCTTTAAAGGTATGGAGTTTTTCTTGCAAACTGTCCCAAAAGGAGTCGGTGGCCACATCGGGTAAATCTTCGAGCAGGCTATCGAGCACAGGCGCCTCAAATTGAGCGAACTGTTTTTTGGGCGCTTTTTCAGGGTCGTAGCCCAAGGCTTGTAATTTATGGGAGATTTTTTCAAGCCAGGCTTCGGGAAGACTCGTATAAGAGCCGTCTTTAAGTTGAATATAGCGTTTACCCTGTATCCACGCTTTCCAAATTTTTTCAAGGGCGATATTTTGGCCGTCATAATTAACTTCAATGTCGAGGTTAAACCATTTTTCTTTTTCATCGGAAGTAATGGCGGCGTTAATAACGGGGTTGGAAAGACGTACTTTATAGCGATTTAAAGCGGCTTCACCATACACACGATAGCGTTGGACAAGGGAAGGGTAGACATCAAGCAAGAAGGTAATGGCTTCTTCTGGCTCGAGGAACCATGTGTGAGAGTTCCTGGGCTGGAATTTCATATCAAGCAGAAGGTTGGTTATGGCCGCTTCTTCAGCTTGGTCGCGTTTGATGAGATAGGTTGTGTCCTCAAACTGATAGCTATCGGTCTGCATGTCGGGGTTGGGGCCCTTTTGGGCATATTCCCCATGCTCTGTGACATAAATGTTTTCAATATGGAGGGTTAAGAGGCTTCCTTCTTCATCCAGGAAAAGTTTGGGGTTGTATTCTGCCGGAACAAAATAGGGTTCCATTTGTTCGATGAATTCCTCTTGTCCCACAAGGGCAGAAGAGGGCAACTTACTCCACACCTTGTCCAAAAACTCAGAGAGCTCATCGTTAGGCACGACCAGAGGGTTGGCGACCAAATCTTTAATGAGGCGAGTGTTGATGGTGGTGTAGACAGGGTAAAAAGTACGCTTCCAGCTAATCCAAATGGGGGTCTGACCATGGAAGGTGCAATCCTCGCCGCCAATATTAATGGGGGCTTTCCCCTCATGGTTCAGCAAAATATCGATGGTAAGGTTTTGTTCGTCCGTAAAGACAGGGCGCAAGCGGAGCTGGAGAGTTCGGGTGGTAATGGTGCAGGGAAAATCTGATTCTTCCCAAAAAACATAATGCTCAGCGCGAATGGCCCATAAAAATCCCGTTACCAGTTCATCGGGGATGGTAACCCTGTGTCCGAAATACTCTGCGCTTTGACCAATAAGATTGGCAATTTCAGGGAGTTCTGGCGATAGTTCACAAAAATCAGGATTATCAACGAGTTGCTGGAGGGTGATTTCTGAAAGAACGGTTGAAAGGCCTGATTTGTTTTGTCTGGCTCTGAAAAAAGCCACTTGCAGGCGGTCTGGCTCAGGATAAATACGATAAACAAGATAGTATTTACCAACTTCCGGGTCGATATCGCTACTGAAAAAAGAACGGAAGGTTTGCTTCCAGGTGGAGCGTATGGGTTGGGGGGTATGTTCAGAGGCCGCGAGGGACTCTTCCATGTGCTTTAACATGGCAAGGGCGGTAGCCGCCACATGAGTGCAAGCCCCGGCAAAGGAGTTTTCGCAGTTACACGAAGACTCGATATGCCCGCTGGCATGGTTAATCATAAGTTTTGGCGTATAGAGCTGAAAGTCTTCATCCTGAATAGGAAACTCTACTGTCCAGATAGGGTCGCCAGTGTCGATGGTCATCTTTTTATTGCTTTCATTACTAAAAGCATGGCGGGCGCTATCAACGATGTATTCGGGAATAGACTCAGATATATAAAATTGCAGTAGTTTGGTAACTGCTTTTTCTAGCATAATAATAACCCTTAAGCGCAAATTTGAGCAATGCTACGTGGAAATATCTATGGTATGTAATATGAGGTAAATGCGATTAATTATTTTGAAAGTCAATAGTGTCACGTCTATATTATATATTATTTAGTAAAGGCCCATTGGAAAGTGGGGAAAGTGGGGAAAGTCCCCCCTTGCTATTCCTTGTGCACTTTGTCAAGATGAAAAGTTCGTAATAATGATGATAACATATAATACGGGTTGAGGTTGTATTTTTCTATGAGACTGTTTTTACTTTGTTTTTTCCTCTTATCGTGTGACATGGGCTGGGCTGGCACAGAGCCAGAGGCCCATCCTCAAGATATACACTACTTCGAAGAAAAAAGACAGCAGGGAAAAGCTGTTGGAGAGATGCTTGTTATGGGCACCATTGCCGAGCCAACCAACCTTTTACCCTTTATGACTTCTGACAGCGCCTCGCGAGAAATCGCCGCTTATTTTTATGTGGCGCCCTTAAAGTATGACGCCAACCTTGAAGTCGTCTCCTTTGCCGCTGAAAAATTTGAGGTGCTTGAGGACGGCCTATTACTCCGCTTCACTTTGCATAAGGGGATTATGTGGAGCGATGGCGTAGAGCTTACCGCCGATGATGTGGAATATACCTATCAGCTGATGATTGATGACCAAACGCCTACTTCTTATGCAGGAGACTTTAAAATAATTAAGTCTTTCGAGGTAACGGGTCGCTATTCTTTCGAAGTGCGTTATGAAAAACCCTTTCCTCGGGCCTTAAGTACGTGGATGAGCGCCATTATGCCCAAGCACGCTTTAGAAGGATTGCGAGGTCAGGATTTACGCACGTCACCCCTCTTGCGTCGCCCTTTAAGCTGTGGACCCTATTTACTTGATACCTGGAAGCCGGGTGAATCCATTAAGCTCAAAGCCAATCCGCATTATTTTGAAGGGCCGCCAAGTATTGATTATCTCTTGTACAGATTCATCCCCGATGTGACGACCATGTTTTTAGAACTTAAGGCCGGCACCGTTGACCTTGTCGGTTCCCTGACCCCCCAGCAATATCTCTACCAGACTCAAACCAAACAGTTCGCTGATAACTTTAATGTCTATAACTGGCTGGCCTCTGCCTATACATACATAGGCTACAACCTCAACAGTGCTCTTTTTAAAGATGTTCGTGTCAGGCAAGCCATATCCCACGCCATTAACAAAGAAGATATTATTAAAGGTGCTCTTTTTGGCCAAGGAGTCCCCACCATTGGCCCCTTTAGCCCAACATCGTGGGCCTACAATAAAGACATAGTGGATTATGATTATAACCCAGAAAAAGCCTTGATTTTGCTGGCTGAAGCGGGGTGGACGCTCAATAAAGACAACATCCTTGTGAAGGACGGAGTGCCTTTTAGTTTCACTTTGCTGGTGAACCAAGGCAATGAACCTCGTATTAAAACAGCCGTGCTCATTCAATATCAGCTCAAACGTATAGGCGTTGAGGTTAAAATACGAACCGTGGAGTGGGCGGCTTTTTTAAAAAACTTTGTTGATAAGGGGTTCTTTGACGCCCTTATTTTAAGCTGGACCTTGCCCGCTGAGCCAGACAGCTTTGATGTGTGGCATTCTTCCCGCATCGGAGGGTTAAATTTTATTGGTTTTGCCAACGACGAAGCCGATGAACTTTTGGTTCAGGGGCGGTCAACCTTTGACAGGGCAGAAAGAAAAAGGGTCTATGACAGGTTCCAGGAAATTCTTCATGAAGAGCAACCCTATTGTTTTCTTTTTGTTCCCTACAGCTTTAGCGCTGTGCATAAACGTGTAAAGGGTATACAACCAGCGCCTGCTGGTATAGGCTATAATCAGAATCATTGGTGGATTCCCGCCGCAGAACAACGCTATTTTATGGACGCTCAATGATACGCATACAAGATATTCTCGATAAGGTCGCCCAATTTCAATCCGATGATGATGTGGAGCTTGTAAAAAAAGCCTATGTCCATGCGGCGGCGGCTCATGCCGGGCAAATGCGCCTTTCTGGCGAACCCTATTTTTCACACCCCTTGGCTGTGGCAAATATTCTTGCGGATATGAAAATGGACGGAGCCACTGTTTCTTCAGGACTCCTGCATGATACCGTTGAAGATACCAAAACGACCATTGAGTTCATTGATGACCACTTTGGCGAAGATGTGGCTGATATTGTTGACGGTGTCACCAAAATCAGCCTGCTGACCTTTGACAGTAAAGAAGAGCAACAAGCCGAAAACATTCGTAAAATGCTTTTAGCCATGAACGAGAATATTCGTGTGATTTTCGTTAAACTGGCTGACCGTCTGCACAATATGCGCACCTTAGAATTTCAGCGAGCGGAAAAGCAACGCCGTATATCCAAAGAAACCATGGATATTTACGCGCCCCTTGCTAACAGGCTTGGTCTGTATCGAATAAAATCCGAACTTGAAGATTTAAGCTTTCGGTATTTAGAGCCAGACGCTTACCGCAATATTACGGATTGGCTCGCTAAAAATAGAGCCAATGATGACGAATATATCGATATTGTTATCAGCGCCCTCAACGAAGTGTTTACGAGCCACGGTATTAAGGCGGAGATTACGGGCAGAGTAAAGACTACCTATGGCATTTATAAAAAAATGAAGTCCCTTAATGTTCCCATTGATGAGCTCCATGACATTATCGCCTTTAGGGCTCTTGTGGACGACATTAAAGACTGTTACGCGGCCTTGGGGCTCGTTCATGCCAAGTGGCAATTGGTTTATGGGCGTTTTAAGGACTATATCTCATCCCCCAAGGGGAATGGTTACCAAAGTTTGCATACAACCGTTAGGGGGCCGAATAACCGCCTGATGGAGGTGCAAATCCGAACCGCCGACATGCACGACAGGGCGGAGAATGGTTTGGCCTCGCATTGGCTTTATAAAGAAGGAACCAAAATTAGCTCTAAGGACGCCAAAGAGATTAAGTGGCTTCATGATATGTTGGACTGGCAAAAAATGGAGACCAACCCCCATGAGTTTATGCGGACCTTGCAATTTGACCTTTTTAAAGATGAAATTTATGTCTTAACGCCACAAGGTGCCGCCATTGAACTTCCTGAAGGCGCTACTCCCGTTGACTTTGCCTATAGCATCCATACGGAGGTTGGCAACCATTGCGCCGGAGCTAAGGTGAATGGTCGGCTTGTGCCCCTTTCTACGGCCCTCAGCAGCGGTCAGGTTGTTGAAATCATCACCGACCCCAACCGTAATCCCAGCCGAGACTGGCTCAAGTTTGTTAAAACTGCCAAGGCCCGCACCCGGGTTCAGCATTATATTCGAACCAAAGAGCGCGATAGAAGCGTTGCCTTGGGCCGAGAGATGCTTGAAAAGCAGGGACGACGTCAAGGCATTAACTTTGCCAAGGCCATGAAGGAAAACCTCATTTCTCAAATTGCCAAAGAATTAAACTATGGCAGGGTGGACGATTTGCTCTCAGCCGTTGGTTACGCGCGCATAACCCCCAAAAAAGTCCTTAATCTTCTTAAGCCCAAAGACGAGACGAATGTCGAACCGGTCGCAGAGACAGCCAAGACCGCGCAACAGCAAGCGCCCACCAGAGCGACAAGCGTTCAGATTCGAGGGGTAGACGACCTTTTGGTGCAGTTCGCCAAGTGTTGTAACCCTGTCCCCGGCGACCCCATCATTGGTTATATCAGCCGTGGGCGTGGGCTTGTTGTGCATAACTCTTCTTGTTCCGCCGTTCAAAACATGGAGGCGGAACGCCTTGTGAGCGTTTATTGGGAGGGCGGCGAAGAGGGCTTACCCTTTGTTACCCGTATCCGCATTCTTGCCAAGAACGCCCGAGGCGTTTTGGCTGACATTGGGGCTGTCTTGAGCGAAGAAAATGTCAACATTGACTCAGGGAACTTTAAATCTACCGTTGAAGGCAGAACCGATTACGAATTCCTCATTGAAGTGACAGATCTCGCCCATCTTTACAGGGCTTTGAATCGCCTTCGCAAGATAGGAGAAAACATCATTGAGGTAACCCGTATGACCTCACAAGAAATGTTGCATTAGTCGTTATCACACGCTGAAACATTCACTTCACTTTCCAGACCATCAGAACCACCTGCATAGCGGGTGGTTCTTTCGTTTCAAGGACTCGTATTAAAGCTATAAGAGTAGCCCAATCCTCAAAGAACGAGCCAGACGGTAAGGCGCGCAAAGAGCTTCGACAAAAGCCATTGGAGAGAGGAAAAGGGGGGCGCAAGGGGAAAATGGGCGAGAAAACAGGCTGAAAAATCAAAAGAGAGAAAAGTCCCAGAGCTATGTAACGGGAATATCGCCTAGGAAAGGCAAGGTTTGGGGGTAAGCGTGATAAGCGTATTCGTACATCATGCGTTGAATAATATCCGTATCTTTAGCCATGAGGGCTTCGCCGAGGAGTTTACGGCATTCTTGAATACTACAATTGCGAACGATGTATTTTATGAGGGGAATGTTGCGAGGTGAAACAGAGAGGGTATGAATGGGCATGGCGAGGAGCAGGGGAATGCAGTAGGGATCAGCCGCCATTTCACCGCAAATGCTCACGGGAACGCCCGCGGCGTTGGCGATGTCGGCAACATGTTTTACCGAGCGGATAATGGCTGGATGAAGGGAGCGGTAGAGATGCGCCACTCGTTTGTTATCGCGGTCAACGCCCAAGGTAAACTGAATGAGGTCGTTTGTGCCTATACTGAAAAAATCAACCAGCTTAACCAGACTATCAGCTATGAGAACAGCGGAAGGAAGTTCAATCATGGTGCCTATGGCGATATTTTCGTCAAAGGAATACCCCTCGTTCCCCACCTCCTGTCTGGCTTCATGCAGGAGAGAAAGGGCGGATTGGAGCTCTTTAATGCTCCCAATCAGCGGGAACATAATGGCCATTTTTCCAAAGGCGCTCGCTCTGACCATGGCCCGTAGCTGGATTTTGAATAAAAACTGATGGTGCAGACTATAGCGGGTGGAACGCAAGCCTAGGGCCGGGTTGGTTTCTATTTGGCTGGGTATAACATCAAACTGTTTATCCGCGCCAAAATCAATGGTTCGAAAGGTAACGGGGTGTGGGGCCATGGACTCAACAATGGCTTTGTAGGCTTGAAACAGCTCTTCTTCTGTGGGCAGGCTTTTGCGTGATAAAAAGCCCATCTCCGTGCGCACAAGGCCTATGCCTTCACCTCCGTTGTCTATGACCGTAGAACTATCAGAAAAAACATCAATATTGGCGACAACGTTAATGCGTTCGCCATCGATGCTTTCAGCCGGGAAGTGAGCGTTGGAGGTGCAAACGTCTTTCAGTTTGTCATATTCAGCGGCTTTGTTGTGGGCTTTTTCTAAATCGGCCTCTGAAGGGCGAATGAGGATTTGGCCTGAGAAACCATCCAGGATAATAAGATCGTTTTTTTCTATGACCGCTGGTAGTCCGCTGACGCCGACAATGGCTGGGATGCCCATACCACGGGTAATGATTCCCGTATGAGCCGTGCGACCGCCTTCTTCCGTAATAACGCCAGCAATATTTTTTGTAGAAAGTTCGAGAATATCTGCCGCGCTGATATCGTTTGCGAACAAAATACCATTTTCAGGTAAGGCGGTGGTATCGATAGATAGAAGGGATTTGAGGATAGCGTCGGCAACGATATTCACGTCTTGAATGCGCTCGCGAATATAGGGGGCGTTAATTTGTTGGAAAAGGCTTTTAATAGCCTGAATGCTTTCTTCCAAAGCCCATTCAGAACAGAGAAATCTTTCTCGTATAAGCTTTTCAGCTTCTCCCAGAAGCTTTTTATCCTGACAGATAAGAAGCTGGGAATCAATTATCTCCGCATGTTCAGTCAGATGTTCAGGGAGGTTGGCTTTTGTTTTTTCAAAATGCCGGATAACACTCTGAACGGCGTTTTGAAGACGCGCCACTTCACGCTCAATTTGATGCGTGGCAACTAAAAAGTGAGGCATGGGGAGGGCGTGTTTGTCTGTGAAGCCTATCTTACCAATGGCAATACCAAGGCTTACGGAAATTCCCTTGAGTATAATATCAGCCATTGGGCTGGTCTCCCATTTCAGTTTGTAAAAACTGCGTTATTCGTTCGCAGGCCACTTGAGCTTTTTCGCCTTCGCACTGAATGGTGACCGTTGAGCCATAGCTGGCAGAAAGAGTTAAGATGTCGAGAATGCTTTGTGCGTCGGCAGAGGCGTGTTCTGTTAACAAGGTAATAGAACAGGGAAAATCTTGTGCTAATTTGACAAGTTTCGCGGCAGGACGAGCATGTAACCCCAAGGGAGAGCCAATAACCACACTGGCTTTGGCCTGGGTGTCGGATTCGATTTTTATCATGATAGTTTCATTGGTGTTTTACTCGCTTTTCACTATATAGCAAAAAAAAGATATGTAAATATTCCCATAAGTAAAAAAAAGGCCAGTCCGCTTACTACGCGAGATGAACCTATTTTCCTTTGCGCCACAAGACAGATGCTCAAGATAGCCAGCACAGGGAAAGCGAAATAGGTTGTTGTGGCTTTAACAAATAAAAGACTTTGGCAAAAAAGCAAAGAGAGCAAAAGGGCGTTAACGTATTTACAATGCTCTGCCAAGGTGATGGGGCGAAGACGCTCAAGCCATTGCATGGAGTTTAAGCCATAGCGCACTCCAACCACGAAAAAAGCGAGGCGAAAAGAATGGAAAAGAAGCAGACACAAGGCAAAAAAACTCAAGGCCAAGGGAATATTGCCCAAAAGCAAAAGACTACATAACAAAAGAGCACAGCTAATATAAATGCCACCGCTCAGAAGGTTATCGCCAATAACGGAAAGCGTATAGGTATAGGTGTCTCGTATGCCGTTAAAAGTGGCAGGGGGAAGTCTGCCGGCAATGATGGTTTGCTCGCAGTGAATAAACACGCCTAAGATATAGGGCGTTAAAAAAGGATGGCAGTTGAAGTGCGCAGCGTAGCGTAATCGCGCTTCTCGTAATTGTTCCGGGGAAGTGTAGAGTTCACACAAGGCGGGGTCAATGGCAGAGCTAAAGCCTATATGTTGTAAGCCTTTGGTGTTCATTCCAGCCAACAAAAAATAAGACCGTAAAAAACAGGTGCGTAAGGTGCGCCGAGAGAGAGGGGCGCCGGAAGGAAGAGAACTGGCTGTTTGTGTCATGGCATAAAGGTTAAAGTATGGTGTTCGGGCAGAAGAAAAGAGCAGGCTGTGGCGTGTATACTGTCGCATTGAGTGCGCTTCGTCAGTGCGGTTCATGCTTGAGGAGCTATTGCCGAGGCTATTTTGTGACAGGTCTTTAAGGTAAAAGGCTTCAAAAAATACATGTCAGACGAAAGCAATGCTCTTTGGGTAGTATCCAATTCACTATTTTACTTGTAGCCCAAGTCTTTGTAAAGAAGTTAAACCATCAAAGGCAAGCTGAGGTGTTTTGTCTTTTAAAGCTCGAGGCGCGTCTTATGAAGGTTCTCCTGACAATGCTGAGACAGAGCAAAAGTTGCGTAAATATAATCAAAAAACATTCCAACATCCTGAAAAGATAGATAAAAAATTAAAGGTTTACAACTTACCTTAAAGCTTATGCCTTGAAAGGAATGCATAACCCAGCAACGAGGTCGTTATGGCTCAGTAGCGAAGCAGCCATGGAACGGAAACGAGGTTTGTCATGTCCCAGTAACGAGGTCGTCATAGTACAGGTCAAGGGGTTAAAGCTGAAGCTGAGAGAGCTTTTTTAGGAACAATGCTCGACTATTTAAGTAAAGCGTAAATATCTTTTGTGCTCCAACCTGTGGTGATATCCGTGACTCTCTTGGCAATTTCCTTTGGTTTTCCGCCCTTTGTTTGTTCTTGAACAAGAAGCAGTTTAACCTGTTCCTCGGGAGTTTTCTCTCGTTTATCAGGCGGCCCGATAACAACGGTTATTTCACCCAGAAGGCCCGTAGGAATATTGGCATATTCAGCAAGTTGAAAGGGAATAAATTCTTCATAGGTTTTCGTCAGCTCTCTGGCTATGCAGGCTTGTCGGTTCCCTAATTGTTCAAAAGCAATGGCAAGGGTCGCGCCGAGGCGGTCTTTTCGTTCAAAAAAAACAAGAGTTATGGCAAGGCGCGAGTAAGGGGAGAAAAAACGAGCAATGTCATTTTCTTTACGGGGAGGAAAGCCTAAGAAGGCAAAAGGTAAGGGGGCGAGACCTGAGGCAGAAAGGGCTGTCGTTACGGCGCTGGGGCCGGGAACCGGACAAACCGTGATACCTTGGGCGTGACACTGCCGCACAAGCAAATAACCCGGATCAGACAAAAGCGGGGTGCCAGCGTCTGAAACAAGGGCTATGTCTTTCCCCTCGCGCAATTGTTCAAGGACGATTTGAAGCTTTGAACTTTCATTGAAGTCATGAAAACTTGTCATGGGGGGGGCGTCCATGTGACAATCAGCTAGCAAACGCCCTGTTTTACGAGTATCTTCGGCTAAGATATAATCAACGTTTTGTAGGACTTCGCGCGCTCTGGGTGAAAAATCGCCATAGTTGCCCAAGGGGGTAGCGACTACCCAAAGCTTACCTGATTTCGATGACGTGTTCATAATGCTCGATAGTAAAGTTTTTATGGTTTGTCCCGCATACGCAGATTAAATCAAAGCGACAGGGGCTATCCCATTGGTTCGTTGTATCCAGATAAAGTTGAGCGGCTTTAACGACTTTGCTTTGTTTTTGCTTTGAAAAGGCTGTGTAAATAGGAATGTCTGTATCGCTCGCGCGGGTTTTTACTTCCACAAAAACTAGGGTTCCCTGGTCTTCGGCCACAATATCCAATTCAAAGCCTTGGAGCACTCCTTCGGCGCGCCAGTTTCGGTCGCGAATGCGCATGTTCTTTTTTTGCAAAAAAAGAACAGCGGCAACTTCCCCTTGTTGCCCAAGATCTTTTGTAGAAACATCGGCAGAGTGGGAGAAAGAATGGAGTATCTTTTTAAACATAGGGGTATAATGCCTTTGAAAAGATGAAGCCGCAAGTCTTTATTCTCTTGATTTTCCTTATATTCACCCTTGTAACTTGTCGGCGAGTAAGGCATTATTTACAAAATATTTTTGAGGAAACAATGAGTAAGAAGAAAAAATCAGGGCGTATGATTGCCCAAAACAAAAAAGCCCGTCACTACTATGAACTCCTAGAGTTTTTTGAAGCAGGTATTGTCTTGACTGGTTCTGAAATTAAAAGCATTCGAGCCGGAGAGGTAAGTTTTCGCGATGCCTACATTTCCATTCGTCAGGGTGAAGCCTTTATTATAGGGCTTTATATCGCGCCTTACAGTAACGCTGGCTACGCTCAACACGACCCGGGACGAGAGCGCAAACTCCTGCTTCATACCCGTGAAATTATCCTTTTGGCAAAACGTGTTGAACAAAAAGGACTGACTATTGTGCCTGTTGATTTGCATTTTACCAATGGTCGGGTGAAAGTTGAAATAGCCGTTGGTAAAGGGAAGAAACTCCATGATCACCGTGAAACTCTGCGAGCCAATACTGTTATGCGAGACGCCGAACGAGAAATTGCCCACTATAAATAGCTTGCCACAGCGAAAACAAAGACTGTATCTGCTTGTCTTGAAGGGGAGTATGCTTTGCAGGCGAATGCTTTCTCAACGAACAGCTTTCTAACCGCCCAGCGTTCTTCCAGAGCATTTTTTTAACAATCCCCTTTAGACATCACATCCCTTTTATCTCAATCAGAGAAAGAACTCTGGACGCCCACGTTTTTTCAACGTGTTAGGTCTATGCTTGCTCCCATGATGGCATTTGATGGCTTTGTGACGCAATGCAGGAAATTCATTACCGCACGGCTATTAAAACAACAGACGCCCATATTCTAAAATAATTATCACTCGCGTCGCGTATGAGTCCCATTAGGTAGACAAAGTTAGAAAGCCCCAATTGGCTAAAGCTTCAAAACTTAATGGGTTTTTTTATTGCAGTCTATTTGGTAGGTGGCAGACCATAGCTGTGGGGCACACTTATAAAAAAGACCACCTGCTTGAAGCAGGTGGTCTTTTTTAGTTGTTTTGAGTCAGTCAGACTTCAAGCCGGGCTGATGTTCACGCCGTTAAGCGAAAGACAAGCCTTGGCGAGTTTTCAGCATAAAGGCTGTGTACTCGTCTTGCAAAGAATGCATCAGAGCTTTTACAGACATAATGCTGTCAATGCGATACCCGTTAGCGCCTGAGAAGGCAAAGCCTCGGTCAAGATTACCCTTCATGGCGTTGAGAAGCGCCGAAGCGATGCAATAGGGCGATTTTTCAGGGTCGCAGGTGCTGATGCATTTAAAGATGCAGCGGAAGTTGCGCTTGCCTTCTTCAATGGCTTCGATGAAGCGGCTTTTCAAGGCGCGACCAGGCAGACCCACAGGGCTTTTGATAATGGTTATATCCTCTGGGGTGGCCTTCATAAACGCTTCTTTAAAGCGAATGTCCGCGTCGCATTCTTCGGTTGCGATAAAGCGGGTGCCCATTTGGATGCCAGAAGCGCCCAAGGTGAGGAAACGCGCGATATCTTCGCCAGTGTAAATGCCACCAGCGGCAATAATGGGAATAGCGCGGCCTTTTTTGTCTTCATATTCTTTGAGGACTTCGACAACTTCGGGCACAAGGGTTTCCAAGGAAAAATGGGGGTCGTTTATTTCTTCAGCCTTAAAGCCCAAGTGTCCTCCCGCTTTGGGGCCTTCAACAACAAAGGCGTCGGGAAGATAGTCGAAACGAGAAAGCCATTTTTTGCAGATAATACCTGCCGCGCGGGAAGAGGAAACAATGGGCACGAGCTTGGTTTTAAAGTCTTCTTTCTTCTCTTGGCAAGCGCTGTATAGGTGTTTGGGAAGATCAAGGGGGAGGCCAGCGCCAGAGAAAATAACATCAGCCCGTTCGGTAATGGCTGTTTGTACTAAAGAGGCAAAGTCAGTAAGGGCAACCATAATGTTAACGCCTAAGATACCATCGGTTAACTCACGAGCTTGGGATATTTCAGTTCTAAGAGCCCGTTGGTTCGCCTCTTTAGGATTTTTGGCAACGTCAGGTTCGCGCATTCCAATCATCGCGCCTGCAATAACGCCAATTCCACCTTCTGAAGCAACAGCGGCAGCGAGGCGGTGAAGAGAAATGCCAACGCCCATGCCACCTTGAATAACGGGAACCTTGGCGACCAAGTCACCAATGGATAGTTGAGGGAAAGCCATAGTAGCTCTAACTCCTGAGATAAAAATTATTATGCCAGCGCGGTACATCTGCCTAAATAGGGACACCATGCACAATGAACCCCCTCATGTGGAATAAATGAAGGAGTTAAAAGCATGTGACGCGTTAGGAAAGAAAGTAACGCCTCTATATTTTCAACAATACGTACTTCAGCATATTCATAATTCTCATGATTTGTAAAGAGAGATTTTTCACATCCGTCGCTGCCAAGGGTTACCCATGAAGCTGTAACACCTTGATTGCCAACACTTTCACTTCTAAATATAGCGTATTCACTACCGAAAAGTAATTGACGTTCACTTTCATCTAACCGCTGAAAAAGGGCAATGTAAAAAGGAAGCTGAACGCTGGGAAGCATCTTGGCAAGGGTAGGCAGGGGATCTTTTAAGGTATCTGGCGTCCAAAAGGCCACCTCGTCCCAAAAGGATTGGTCTTCCCAAATGCCTTGACGGATTTCAGGAACAAAGCCCCCGGTTTTATAATCCAGAATATGAATATTCCCTTCTCGTATGTCTATGCGGTCGGCTTGCCCATGAAGCTGAATATTGCAATCAAGTTCTGGGTGGAGGAGTAGGCGCTTGGGCCGTAGTGTTTTTTCCAAAGCCAGCGGTAAGGTCGCTGGTTGGTTGAGCAAAAAATTGCGAAGACGAATTTCACCCGCCGTGGCAAAGAGAGCCGCTACATCGGCTGAAAAATCTCGCTTCATTTCAGTGTATTCTTGCGATGAGTGGAAAAGATGGATTAACTCAGGCCAAGCGTTTTCATAAAAGTGTCTTCCTTCGGGAAGATGTCTTCCCAGATAGGGAGTATAAAAAGTTTGAAGAGTGGAGTGAATGGCTGTGCCAATCTTAGGTAAATCTTGACCTTCGGTTACTTCAGAAGATTCATCGATTTTTAAAATATAGCGCAAAATAAATTTTGTCGGACAACTCAAATAGCTATCGAGGGCTGTGGCCGAAAGAGGTTTTGTGAGAAACTGGACTATGGCACCATGAAGAGAGGGCGTATTCTCTATGATAGAGCGTTTGGTGTGGATGGGGGTGGTTACAGTGGATAAAACCCTAAGGGGCCCCCCGCCAGTGGGCGGAATAAGGGATTGTTCTTTTTTTTCTACTTGCCAGATGAGCTCTTCGACAAAACGGCTTCTTCTCTTGCGCGAATCAAGCAGGCCCGATGATTGTCCGCCTTCTTGCCACAATAACACGACTTCTTCCGCGCCAGCGAGGAGGCGATAAAAATGATAGGCCATGAGTTCTTCGCGTTTATGCTTACTGGGAAGGCCAACTTCAAGGCGTAAAGGGTCGGGCAAAAGTGGGTCTTCAATGGCTATCCCCGGCAAGAGGTCGTCTGTGCATTCCGGAATAATAACCTTTTTAAAGTCTAAAAGCCGTGTTTCAAGCATGCCAAGGAGCTGTAACCCGACAAGGGGTGTGGCCTCAAAGGGTACCCGTTCTGCTTCAATAAGGGTGCGCAAAAGAGAAAAAACAACATCGGCTGAAAGGGGTTCATGGGAAAGAGCCGTTTGCGACAGTTCTGGAATGAGCGAGCTGTGAAGGCGAAAGAGACATTCCGCGTCAATGGGGAATTGTTTCCATAAACGACGACCGTAATGCAAGAGAAGCTTGCAAAAGTGATGTAAGGCTCTTGCCAGCGAATAGGGGGTTGTAACAGCTGAAAAGTTGTTTAATAAAACTCGTTCTAAGCGCTGGAGAAAATGCAGGACGGCTGGCGGTGTTTCGGAGGTATCTTCTTGTCCTTCGTAAAACTGTCGAAAAAAATGACGAGGATGGATATAGACCTGATTGCTTTTTCGTAAACTTTCTTCCAAGCGATGAAGGATTTTTCGTAAGGTTAAGTCAGGCGTAGAATGTTCGCTTTCATCACTGTTGGGAGAATGGAGTAGCATTTTAATATAAGGGTGACGAATAAGCGCAACAATATCACGCCAATAATAAAGACCATGAAGTTTGTTTTGTTGAAGCTGTATCAAGCAATCCAAAAGACCAAAGAGCGAAGAGCGATGGAGGGGGTAGCCCATGGAAATATTGAGGTCTTTGCGGGGCAAGTGGTGCAGGGTGGGCATAAGAAGGCCTGTATCAGGCAAAACAATAACCGTATCGGCCGCAAACTCTTTTTCGAGCTTAATACTCTTGCCCGTGGCAAGTTCCTCGCTCAGGCTGGCTTCTTCCTCTGGAGCATATGAGGAGCTTGAGGATTGAGGGCTTAGAAGTGACAATTGTTGCGTAGTGACTTGAGGCGCAGGGAGCGTTAAAGGCAAGGCTGATTCCTTTGTCTTACGCTGGTCTTTCTCTGTTTTTTTTGAGTCAAGTCGAGTCGTTGCGCCATCTTCTTGAGTGTCCTTTGCCGATGTCTCATTTTCTTTATGATTTTTGGTGTCGGGTTTTATATTTGGTTCTGTATTAGACAAAAGACCAGGCAGGGCGGTGAGTTGCGAGTGGAGGTCAAAGCCCGCTATAAAGCGCACATTGCTAAAGGCCGCCTGAGGGCTTGAGGAAGGGAGGCGTTCCACTGAAGCTTGCCATTGACGCGCCCATTGCAGAAGGGGCTCACAGCTCCAATGAGGTGAGTCTTGCGTATCCCCCTGGAGCAGGACTTGAGCGCCATGGGTCGCCCATAAATGCTGGAACAGCGTGTTCTCAGCGCCGCTCAGAGCAAAAAAGCCGGCAATAAAGAGCTTGTGTTTCGCGTCTTTTTTATAATGAAGGGCATGCCAAAGAGCATCTTCGGGTAATGTGTCTTCAGAAGCGAGATGGCGCATGACCTGACAAGCATCGTAGCCGGGGGTTGTCCAACCTCGTTCGTCAAGTGTGGCAACGTACAGTTGAAAGAGTGAGCCAATGTGGGCGAGAAGATTGGCGGCGTATTGCGTTACTCTATATTCTTCATAAAGAAAGTTCTCAGGCTCGATATTATGGGTAAAGCATTCTTCAAAAAGGCTTGCAAGGCGAATTCCCCAAGGGAGAAAGTTGAGAACCTCGGCATTATCAACGGCAGAAGACTGACGAAAGAACAAAGCATTGGCTTCAGGGAGCTGGCGGATGCACTCAAGGAGCAAAGCTACCATGTCGAGCTGTTTGGCGGTTTTGATCACACGAGGGTTGATTGCCTCACGAAGAGCAGGAAAAAGCTCTTGCGCGGAGATAATGTTGGGCAATATGCAAGGTTTGCCAAAGCGATCGTCCTTTTTAAGGCGCTCCATAAGATAGAGCTGAGGGCGCTTGTGAGGGACAATGAAGGTCAGTTTGGAAAAATCATGATTTGTGCCTTCTTTTCCTTCCCGGAGTATGCAATCGAGGAGAAGTTCTAAAAAACTATTTTGCCACGAGGTCAAAACAAAGGGGGATTGGAGGCGAGTATTCATGCTCATAAAGAAACCTCCACAAGTTCCTGTAAATCGAGGTAGACGAGGGTTCCGTGTACTTTTTTACACGTCGCCAGAGAAAGGAGCTTCATATAAGCCTGAACCTGCTGGAGGTTGCCTTTATGCCCAGCCATGGAGCCTGTTTTATAGTCAATGGCGTGCAAGCTGTCCTCGTCAACAACCAAAAGGTCTACGCGGTAAAGTTGATTGTCATCACCTAAAAGGGACTGTTCTCGCAAACCGTTTTTAAGCCAGTGCGGGGCCTGAGGGAGAGACGCGAACCAGTTGAGAGCGGTGGTTATTTCTTGGGTCAGCTCTTGGGTTTCGGTTAACACAAAGGGGAGCTTTTGAAAGCCAAGGGCGATGGCCGTTGCGATATTTTCTTGTATGGACACGGCGCCACTACTGAAATCGCTGTGTGTTGGAGGTTCAGCGGGCGAAATATTGCTAGGCAAAATCTCATTAGGTGAAGGGGCATTGGAAGCTTTACCAGATGCCTCACCATCGGGCAAAGTGGCATTGCGTGGCGTGTGAGAAGGCAAGTGTAAATGTTCTAAACAGTAATGGAAAAGATCACCGCGTTGGCTTGCTGTGAAGCTTAAGTTATCCAGATTAGTTCGATAAATTTTTAACTCTGGCAACCATTCCATAAGATAATTGTGCTGTGGAGAGAGGGGGTGCGGCTCAGCCTGATGGTTGAAGGGCGGCTGAAGGGCGCTGGCTGTTGAGGAATGGGCAGACTCGAGAGAGACGGAAAGAGCGGGTTCCTCTTTGGTCTGCAAGGCTCCATCGTGTGAAGTCGCGCCATCAGCTAAAGGGGGAGTTTTAAGACAGGGAAGTTCACCATCTGTCAGGTCGGCAGGCCTTGAAACGTCTAAGTGGAGTTCTTCCGCATTGCCTTCATTCTCTATGGTTTCTTCATCTAAGGGCAGACTTTCTTCATAGATATAGCCCGTAAAAGGCAGGTCTAAAAACTCTTCAAGTAACACTTCAAGTCCCTTACCTAGCATGGCAGGGCGTCCATGGCTGGTAATAAAAGAGTGCAGTTCGTATCGCGGTCTTGTCCAAGCCACATAGAGCAGATTAAGGCATTCGATGGCGTTGGTGGCTTCTTTGTCAAAATAGGGTTCGGAGGTGAATTTTGATATTTTGGTAAGCAGGGGGAAGCCAAGGGTTTCGTCTACCACCAATGAGTCATCAAAACCGCGTCCCCCATGCTGGAAGGGCAGAATAACCACAGGAAATTCGAGGCCTTTGGCTTTGTGCATAGTCATGATGGTGATGGCGGGCATATGAGGAGGCGACGGGAGCTTTTCATGGTCACGGGCTTTTTCCCAAAACTGTAAAAAACCAGCCAATGAAGATATACCTTGGGTTTCAGCGTAGTGAGCGAGCTCAAGAAGGCGTGTTAAAAAGGGGGCGTCCGAAGGGCGGCGCTCAAAGAGCTGAAAAAGGCGCATGCCTTCATGCAACATATCATAGGCGGTCATAAGCCCTGCGCGATTATGGAAAGGGGCAAGCCATTTTTCCCATAACTCAGGAAAATGTTTTTGGAAAAGCTGAAAAATCGGCCCATGACGAGGCGCGGATTCTTGCCGTTTTTGCGCTAGCCACATGTCGAGGGTCTTACGTGAAAGACCGCTCACAGCGCCAAAACACTCTTCTCCCGTCAAAAACTCCCATAGCGCCAAATCATCATAAGGATAATCAACGAAGGCCAAAAGGGCCATAAGACGAGACACAAGGGGGTTATCCGCCAGCATGAAACTATTTTCCGTTATAACGGGAATATTTTCGTTAGTAAGCCAAGCGGCAACTTGGGCGGACTCGTCGCCCGATCGCGTCAAAATAGTTATATCCTCATACTTCCATGTGTTCAGCAGGTCAGGAACCAGCGCCAATAAACGTTTTTGAATGCGGCTGCTGAGTTGTTCGGCGTTTTTCCCTTTAACCTCATACAAGTGAACCTTACCTTGGTTGACGTATGGGGGGCGTAGGGATTCGGGGGGTAAGGTTTGCTTTACATGGGCGTAGATACCGCAAAGACGCTGACGAGTTTCCTCCAGAATATGTTCCGGAGTTTGAGGGGGAAGCATGGCCCTCAGCGTTCGCTTTGCAATGGCTGGGTTATGCAGTAAAGAAAAAAAAGCGTTGTTAAAATCAATAATCGCCGGGCTACTTCGCCAGTTGTTGTCCAGACTCTTAATGGAAGGCTCCCGATGGAGATTGCGGGCGACGTCCAAAATACCGTCAAACAAGCGGATTTCACCTTTTCGCCAGCTATAAATGGCTTGTTTTACATCACCCACATAAGTAAAAGTCCCCCCTTTACTCAAACACTCGATAACCAGAGGTTCAATGGCTCCCCATTGTTCTACGCTGGTGTCTTGAAACTCATCCAGCAGAATATGGTGCAGTCTGTTGCCCAGGCGGCACAAGGTGTCGGAAACGCCGTAATCACCCCTTAAGACCTGACTGGCGAAGGCAGGTATGAGCTCGGCCGGTAAAACATTGGTTTGAAGGGCCGTTTGAAAAACGCGTTTATACAGTTCTTGAGCTAGAGGGATTAAGGGAACAAGAGGCAGGGCACCAAGGAGTAGAGGTATTTTAGAGGTAAAAAGTTCGTAGTCATGGCACAGCTGCACATAGGCCTTTTGGGCTTTGTCGCTGGGAGTATGAAGAGATTTTTGAGTAACAATGGCGGCGGGTTCGCGCGAGCCCGGTTGCGTGATTTTATTATTGGTTAATTTATCATAGGGAGAGCTGGCTTGAGCTTTAATGATGGATTTTTCTAAGTTTTTGTCTACAGTCAACTCTTCTTTTACAATATATTCCTGCATAACGTCGCAGCTGTTCAGAAGATTGGCGTGCAGGGTGTTAATGGTTGCATGAAGGGTTTCTCCTGTGACGGCAGGAACTTCCGCTTGCACTAAAAGGCGCTGAACCAAACGAAAGAGGTCGTCATGGAGCTTGTTTTTGAGTGAAAAACCATCATGCTTGGCATAGGTGACCAGAGCTTTATAGTACTGTTCTAAGTCTTGTGAAAATCCCTCATAGCGCGCCGCGTCCTCTTCATTGTCCAAAAAAGCCCTGTTGTTATTATAGGCGGCGATGTCCGTCATAAGGGCATCGTAAAGGGGGGTATAATACTCTTCGCTGTCAAAAGAAGGGGTTATTTCGGGAGGCAGGGCAAGCTCAAGGGCAGAAAGACGCACCAAGAGAAAAAGCAAACTGTCGATGGTGCGGATATTCAACAAGCTTGACTGTTTAAAAATTGCCAAAAGCCAGCGTTCATATTGATTTTTCTTGGTGGCAGGCGGAGTGTGTGAGCAGTGAAGAGAGGGTCCCTTGGAGGACGGTTGTGAGGATTCCCTTGCAGTTTTTTCAGGCTCAGTCCATGGGCCGAGGGCGTTTTCTTTCAGGGCCAAGATAACCCTATCCTTCATTTCCGAGGCGGCTTTGTTTGTGAAGGTTGCCGCGAGGATTTCAGAAAGGCCGTATTCACCCGTGGGGCTTGATAAAGCGCAACCGCCGGAAGGTGTTGTAAACCCGGCGGAGCGTAGGTGTTGTAAAAAAAGTTGTGTCAGGGTGTAGGTTTTTCCAGCACCCGCAGAAGCCGTTATTTGAGTAAACATTACGACTTATTGCCTCTTAAAGAGATTTCAGCTTGTCCGGTGGACTCGAGAACGGTGCGCCAAAATTCAGAATGAATATTGATGCGCTTACGTTTTTGGGTAACGAGCTCAAGGGGGAGGTGAACATATTTACCCATGACTTGAGCCACAACCATGTCAGTGCGTCCTGCCATGGCGGCGTGTACAGCTCCTTGTCCCAAGAAACCGCAATAAACGCTATCGTTGGCGTTGGCAGGAACCGAACGAATAATATAGCTGGGGTCAATGTATTTAATACTGAAAGGAATATTGTTTTCCTTCATGTATTGCTTAATTTCGGCCTGTAGCAGGTCGGCGATGTCTGCCAAAATAATATTGCCCGACGCGTCTGTTTTACAAGTACTTTCTACTAAGTGCTGACCAGCCCCTTCAGCAACCACGATAACGGCGTGCTTACGTTTGGCTAAACGATCGGCAAGCTCTTCCAGAAGACCGCCTTTTCCATGCAGGACAAAGGGTTCTTCAGGCACAAGGACAAAGTTTACTTCTTTGAGGGCTAAAGTGGCGTGGGCGGCGATGAAGCCTGATTCACGACCCATGAGTTTAACAATGCCAATGCCATTTTTGTAGCCCAGCGCTTCAGTATGAGCGCACTGAATGGCTTCAGTGGCTTTGAATACGGCTGTTTCAAAACCAAAAGATTGCGAAATGAAGTTGATGTCGTTATCAATGGTTTTGGGAATGCCAATGACCGAAATGCGCAAATTGCGTTTGGTTATTTCTTCCACAATGCTTGCCATGGCTCGCATGGTGCCATCTCCACCAATCATAAAGAGGATATTAACGTTGAGCCTTTCAAGGGCATCGACAATGGCTACTTTATCCTGAGGCCCGCGCGAGGAACCTAAAAACGTCCCCCCAAATTGGTAAATATCAGCGACCTTCTCCGGCGTCAGCTCCATAACGTTGTGCCCGTATGAGGGAATGAACCCTTCAAGGCCATAGCGAATCCCAAGCACACTGGGGATGTGATATTTATAGTAGGCCTCCATGACAATGGCCCTGATAACATCATTGATTCCCGGACAAAGACCGCCACAAGTTACTATGGCGCATTTGGTCTTTGAGGGGTCAAAGTAAATATTCTTGCGGGGCCCCATGGGTTCGAAAGAGACCGCAATGGGCGCTTTGCCATTAAGTTCATCCATTTGATCGCCATCAAGAAAAAGCGGGGTGAGGTCATTTTCAAGAAGGTGGGCGGAGGCCATGGGGGAAAGAATAGAGGGTTTGCCCACAAGGCGGATGGTAGAGTCTATGGAAACATCATCTTGTAAATATTTTTGTGATGGTAACACGCCAAAACTCCTCAGTGGTTAAATGAGACGACAGTTGGGCGAAAGGGGAATTGTTATGGTTGCAAACCGACAGGCAAATGAGACACATCGAGACATCAAAAGGCTAAGGGACAAACCAAGAGGCCAATGGGGAAACCAACGAATACCAACATACGTATGTAAAGATTACCAGTTCAAGAATAAGATATTGCCGTTTCTGGATTGCGCTCTTGCTTTTATTATGAGGTTGTACTGAACAAGTGATTTTTTTACAGGAACCGACAGCGGTTGTGCGTTTGGTAGCGATTAAAACGGTTCATGAGCACCGTTCGTCACCCTTATATCATTTATAATATGGTTTTTATTCCAATTTTGCAAAGGAAGTCGCACCAATCAGAAAGTTTTCAGGCATGCCTGTCACTGAAACAATGATTGCCGTGGCAGGCAATTCTTTAAGAATGTGATGCTTGGCAACAGCTTTCCAGGAACTTTTGAAAGGTACAAGGTCACGGCGTAAAGCGAGTGATGTATGTTCTGTTGAAAAGGGCTCATTGCGCGCATGCCCCTTGTTAGGGAAGTCAACCTGAAACGGTTCTCCCTAACAAGGGCCAGTCATACAAGGCTTTTAACTTAAGCTTGGCGAAAAATTAAACATAATAAGCTGAATGAAGAAGACAAGGGCAAAGACGACTAAAGAAGCTATGGCTGCAGGTTTGCACCTCATGGGAGTGGTGGTGCTGCTGATAACAATGAGCATGATGGCGAGAAACATAAGAAGAAGGGCGCTAACAGCCAAGGCAAGGGCGTATATGGCAAAGAAAAGTACCGTCATGCTGGAGTATAATTGCCAGTTTGAATAGGAAGCTACGGCAGTGACTAAAAGCAGAAAGAAAAGGCTTCTTCTGGCAGTGCGGCGCATGGCGAATGTATAATAGTCTCGCCCAAAGTCGTCCCAATTCCTGCGTACAATGAGCCACAGCATCATAGTCATGCTGGCGATGGTACAGGCCGCCAACACCATATAGGTCGCGATTATGAGAAAGTCGAGGTGTTCGGGCAAGGAGAAGTTGAGCATGACACGTTCGGCGACGGGCAGGAGGAATTCATTAAATTGCAAGGGCTTAAAGGCATCATAATCGAGGATAAGCCACCAGCCGACTTGAATCAAAAGAGCCAGAGCTGTAATCAGGCTAAAAAGGAAGGTAATGAAAGTACTTGGAATTTTTGTCCAAAAAATAGTGGCGGTAATAACGCAGGCGAAGACAATCATTAAAAAGGGCGCCATTTCGGCGAAATAAGGCGTTATGAAGACCGCGGGGTTTTCACCACCCGGCAGGGGAATGAGGGCGCCAAGAAAAACCAAATAAAACAGCAAGGCGGCGATGGCGCTTTGGCTACCCTGACAGGCGAATTTTCCAAGGAGGTTCTTTTTGGCCACAAGGCCGCTGGCGGCGTCAAGGAGAGAGTTGATGACAGCGCCCAAAGACGCGAGAAGGCAGAAAAACGCGCAATAGAAGGTTATTTGTAAAATGCTCACGTTGGATAAGAGAGCGAGAGTGTTTGAATACAGTGGGGCAAAAGCCATAAGATTTCCTCCGAAAACAGCCACTTTTTCCTTATGGCTGTGTTTTGTCGGATATTGCCTTAAATGTAAGGGATAATCAAGAAACAATAACGACTGAGGATTAAAAGTATACACTATTTTTTTAAAAGTTATTGACAGAGAAAGGGGCGTAACGTAAGTAAAGGAGTTCCTTGTTTGTTTGAAATGGTTCAGACAGACCGAATTGTCCAAAAGGAGAATAAAGCATGACTAATTATGAGACATTGCTGCTATTTTCACCTGAACTCACCAGCGAAACCAGAACCCCTCTCATTGAAGGGTTCAAGGCCATCGTAGAGCGTGAAGAAGGTAAAATAACAGCCGAGGATCACTGGGGAATGCGCGACCTTGCGTATCCAGTACAAAAGCACATGCGCGGTTACTACCTGCGCCTTGAATACCAGACCGCCAACAATGCCCTTGTTGCCGAGCTTGAGCGTAATATCCGCATCACCGATGGTATTTTCAAGTTTATTACCGTAAAGTTGGGTGAGGAGGTTAACGCGTAATGGCTATCAAAAAACGTTTTGCCCCAAGACGCAGATTTTGTCGCTTCTGCGCTGACAAAGAACTGCCTCTCAACTATAAAAGAGTCGATATTCTTGGTGATTTTATCACTGAACGTGGCAAGATTATTGCCCGCAGAATTACCGGCACCTGCGCTTTTCACCAGCGTCAATTGACCACTGAAATTAAGCGCGCCCGTCAAATGGCCCTTCTTGTCTACACGGCTACCCATGCTAGTGATGTCAAGAAAAAGAGCGTACTGTAGGAGTTTGCCATGAAAGTTATTTTACGCGCAGACGTTGAAAACCTCGGTCGCTTGGGTGACTTGGTTGAAGTAAAGCCCGGCTACGGTCGCAACTATCTGCTCCCCCACGGACTTGCCATGTTGGCAACCCCTTCTAACTTGAAAGTGTTTGAGCTTGAGCGCAAAAAACTTCAAGTATTGGTTGAAGCCCAGCGTCAAGACGCTGCTTCTCTCGCTGATAAACTCAACGCCGCTCATGTTGTTATCAGCATGCGCGTTGGTGAGAACGACAAGCTTTACGGTTCCGTTACTACCTCTCTTATCGCTGAATCCCTGCTTGAGCAGTTCAGCATTGAGATTGACCGCCGCCGTATTCTGCTTGATAGCCCCATTCGTCTTTTGGGCGAATACGCTATTCGTATTCGCCTTCATGCCGACGTTACCGCTGAACTGCCTGTGACAGTAGCGGCTGAACGTCTGCATTTTGAAGAAGAGGCTGACGAGCAAGTTGAAGAATCTCCTGCTGAAACCGAAGAGCAAGAGAATGAGCCAGAACAACCAGCCGAAGCGGAATAATCCGCCATCTGCTTATGATAAGAACCATCCTTCCTCTAGGGAGGGTGGTTCTTCTATTCATAAAAACACCGAAGAGGAACTGCTTCGTAACGTTCCTCCGCACAGCATCGAATCCGAACAGGCGGTGCTTGGGGGTGTTTTTCTCAACCCTGACGCCATGTTCAGCGTAGCCGATGTTCTCGTTGAAAACGATTTCTATCTTCCTGCCCACCGCCATATATATGGTGCCTTTGTTGCCTTGCGCCTTAAAGACCTCCCCGTAGACCTTATTATGGTTGGGGAATATCTTAAATCTCATTCTTTACTTGAAGTTGCCGGCGGGGCCGTTTATTTGGCTGAACTGGCCAAAAGCGTCATTAGCGCGGCTAACATAGAACACCACGCTGAAATCGTAAAAAACAAGGCGCTGGTTCGTAACCTCATTACTTCATGCGCTGATATTATCAGCAATAGTTACGACACCACCAACGATATTCAAGAACTGCTCAATGACTCGCAGCAGACCATCTTTAACCTTGCCCAGCGCAGCGCCACTACGACCTATTCCTCATCCGGCGCTTTAACGGATAAAATCCTAAAAGACCTTATCGCGCGGGCGGAGCGCAAAGAATCCATTACCGGAGTCGCTACTGGTTACAGGCAACTCGATGAAATGACGGCTGGCTTGCAACCCACCGACCTCATTATCCTCGCGGCTCGTCCCGCCATGGGAAAAACCGCCTTTGCCCTTAACCTTGCCATGCGCGCGGCCATTGGCAAAGATGTACCCGTCATTATCTACTCCCTTGAAATGGGCATGGACCAGCTCCTTATGCGTATGATGTGCGCCTGGGGCAAAATTGATCTTTCCATGTTGCGGCGCTCTCGTCTTACGGACGATGACTGGCAAAAACTTTACGATGTGGTGCCTTTGTTTGAACAGGCTCCTATCTATATTGACGATACGCCTGCCTTGACTCCCCTTGAGATGCGGGCTCGCACCCGAAGACTTAAAGCGGAGCGGGGCGTTGGTCTTGTTATTGTTGACTACCTTCAGCTCATGCGTTCCTCAAAGCGCATTGACTCACGCGAACAGGAAATTTCCGATATTTCCCGAAATCTTAAAGCCATGGCTAAAGAACTCAACGTTCCCGTCATCGCTCTTTCTCAGCTTAACCGTAAAGTTGAAGAGCGCTCTGACAAACGTCCCTTGCTTTCTGACCTTCGTGAATCGGGCGCCATTGAACAAGACGCCGATATTATTATGTTCATTCACCGTCCCGCGGCCTATCTTAAAGCTGAGGAACGCCCCCCCGTTGACGAAGCGGAGATTATTATCGGCAAACACCGTAACGGCCCTGTAGGTACGGTTCGTCTCCTTTATTCCCCGCAATTTACCGCCTTTGAAGACCCTTCGGCAGTATACCACCCAGCCACTGACTTATAAGCGGTTTCCTGCTCTTTCCCCATCAACTTTTATAAAAATTTTAGTAGAGGCTTTTTATACAGCTTCTCCCATTGCTCTGCGTGGCCTGTTGTAACCAACTACTTGTTGTATCAAGCTCATTCAAGGTCTTTATGAAAAGACTTTTGGCCATATTTTCAGGTGAGGTCTTTTGGGGGTGATGAATACCCTTTTGCGAGTGCGCCTTCTGTTTTTATCTTACAATTGTTAAGATGATGACGCTGGCCTTTCAAAAAACCTTGTTCTCAAAGGCAATTTTTACAGGGAAAGATGAGGAATCAGGAAGGAAGGCGAGGGTATTGCACTATTCATATTTTGGGACAACCCCTAGGCGACTCTTGGGCAAAACTTTACTTGAAGGAAGAGGGTAAATAGGGCAAACTCCATACAGTTTCGCCCTTATGACAGACTCGCATCAACCCCAAGCCAGCACCCGTTTTTTGCATTATGGAACAACACCAACATCCCTTTTTAAAGCTTCTTCCCGGCGCGGATAATATTGGAGCAAGACTCGCCTTGTTGGTCATGGGGTGCGCTCTCACGGGTTTGGCCCTCTTGTTGCTGGCACTCATGGAAATTCTTGAATATTCCCCCGTTGAGATGGAGAAGGGGTCTTTTTTTTGGCTTACTGTCTGGATGTGTACCATCTTGCTTGGTTTTCTTGTGGTATTATGGATTGTCGTGCATCAGGAAATCTTGAAACCCCTCAATAAAATACGCGAGCTTACCACGAGCGAAGATAAAGGGAGCTTTGGCAGAGTAGCCGCCACCATGCAGGAAATGCATAATGTCATTGAACAAACGCAGGCCGCCCTTGATGAAAGCCACGCAAACCTGCGCCAAGTTGAAAAACTGGCTCTTGTGGGCAAACTTGCCGCAGGGGTCGCCCATAGTGTCCGTAACCCCCTAACATCCGTCAAATTACGGCTTTTTTCCCTTGCCAAAGGGCTCGATTTGAATAGCCGTCAGGAAGAAGACTTTACGGTTATTTCCGATGCGGTGCGACATATTGATAATGTGCTAGGGAACTTTTTGGAGTTTTCCCGCAGACCTAAGCTTGATTTCGCAGTGTTTTCAGCCCATCAGCTTTTAGACAGCGCTCTCAAACTCCTTGAAAATCGCCTGTCGGCTTTCCCTGTTACCTTAAAGGTCACCCGTCTTGATAGGGCGCACCTGCAAATTAATGGCGACTTGGATCAACTTTTAGAGGCCTTGCTGAACCTCTTGCTCAATGCTTGCGAGGCCATGGAATATTCCGGTTCATTAATCATAAAAGAGCAAGTCGAAATTATTCGCAGAAAACGATATTTTGTTATCTCCATAGCTGATTCCGGCCCGGGCATTAGTGAAAAAGACCTGGAAGTCCTTTTTGTCCCTTTTTTCAGCACCAAAGACGCAGGAACGGGACTTGGTCTGCCCATTGCCAAGGGTATCGTTGAAGAACACGGCGGAACGCTTTTTGTCGCCAGCTCTTCAAGTAAAGGAACAGAGTTTATTATCAGCATCCCCTTAAACAACATTACTTCACCTAATTAAGGAGTATATATGGCTTCTTTATGGCGTTTAACCGTCCGCTCAGAGTTTTCATCCAGCCACGCCTTGAGGCATTATCAAGGCAAATGCGAGTCTCTCCACGGTCACAACTTTTCTGTGGAAGCGACTGTAGAGGGCGAGAAGCTTTCCAAGCCCGTCGAATACTTGGTTGACTTTTCTTATCTCAAAAAGGCGCTCAACGCCGTACTTGATACCATTGACCACAAAGACTTGAACAGTACTCCTCCCTTTGACGTGCTTAATCCGACCTCAGAGAATCTCGCCCGTTATATTTATCAAGAGATGGCTCCTGTCATCGCCGAGCATGGTGTACGCATGTACAGCGTTACCGTTGGCGAAAAATCGACACAATGTGCAACGTATTTAGAGGCTGAATAATATGCCCCAATCATCCCAGACCCCCGCCCCTCAAAAACCTGCTTTTTTGGTGGGTGACAGTATCTCTCCCTTGACCATCGTTGACTTGACCGTTGAAGGGGGCGCTATCGCCCGTCATGAAGGGCAGGTCGTTTTTTTGGATAGCGGGGCGCCCGAAGCCGTCGTTTCGGCTCGCGTGGAAAAATGCGACAAAAAGATTATCCATGCGACTGTAACCGAAGTATTACAGCCCTCGCCCTATGATACCAGTCCTTGGTGTCCTTTGTTTGGCGAATGCGGCGGTTGTTCTTGGCAACATATAACCCAAGAAGCGCAGCAGGCTTGGAAGGAAAAACGCATTGGGGATACCCTGACGAGGCTTGGTGGGCTTGATGTCGCTGTGGAACCACTTGTGACAGGCTCTCAAAAAGACTTTAGAACACGCATGACCTATGCCTTTGGTTATGCTGATGGCAAAAATGTCATTGGGTTACGCAAAAAAAACTCCCAAGAAGTTGTTCCCTTGACACTGTGCGGCTTGCAGTCGGCAGCAATGCCTGTCCTTGACAAGGTCCAAACCTTTTTAAACAACCACCCTGAAATGCCCGTATGGGCCAACAAAGACGGCTACTGGCGTTTCTTGACAATCCATACGCCTCTTCTACCTCACCCAAGAACCCAAAAACCACAAATTGTGGTGGAGTTCATCGTTGGTAGCGCCCCTCAAAAAATGCATGCTGAACTGCAGCGTCTTATTGAAGAAATGCTTTCTCTTGAAGTCATTAGCGGTGCCATCATCAGTGAGAAAAGAGTGAATGACAGCCTGGCCTTTGGTGAAAAAATCCTTTTCCAGACGGAAGAGGTTGAACTTTATGAAAGTTATGGCACGAGCCAACCTTTTATTTTTTCGCCTCAGGCTTTTATGCAGACCAACACCGCTGTTTTTAGCCAACTTTTGACTAAAGCGTGTAACTCCGTCCCGCAATCGGCTTTAAGTAATATCTGGGATTTATACTGTGGCAGCGGAGTGATTGGACAATATCTCGTCCAAAAAAATCAATCTTGCTCAACAAGTCGCATTTTTGGTGTCGATAGTGAAGCTAAGGCGATTAAATACGCTAAGCATAACGCTCGCGAGCTCAATGGCGAATTGGCACGTTATACAACGGGAAAAATTGAAAATACCCTTTCAAAGGCGCCTTTTTCGCCAACGCTGATTATTCTTGACCCCCCGCGAAGCGGAGTTAATAAGATGGTCATCGACATGATCCAGCAAAGTGGAGCCAGCCATATTCTGTATATTTCTTGCGATGTGGGCACCCAGGCACGCGATATTAAGCGGCTGGGAGAAGGGTGGCAGTGCAGTTCTGCCGCTTCCTTTGATATGTTCCCCGCAACGCCCCATATTGAAAATATCGTTGTATTAACTCGCGTAACACAAGGAGAATAGCCATGGACACAACCTTAGAGCAGTTTTTAGAACAATGGGCCGAAGACGAAGCCGGCATGCGTGTTTTTTTTGAGAAGGTATACAATTATCTACGCAATCAAGAGAATGCTCAACTTGATTTCAAAGCCAGACCCGGTATTAGTTATTCCTTGCGCGCTAAGCATGAGCATCAGCAAAAACGTGAGCTTTACGTCCTTGTTGATGTTATTGACGATGAGCCGGAAGAGCGCTGGCTCTCCATCTGTTTTTACGCTCAAAGCCTGTCCGAAACCCTCCAAGAACAAGGCGACGTTGTGCCCGGCGGCCTTATGGGTGAAGATGCTTGTTGCTTCGACGTTTCAGAAGACGATGAGGATTTCGAAGCTATCATTTTTCAATGCCTGGATTCGGCTCATAAGTTCGCTAGTTCCGAGTAAAAAATCGTTCGGCACAATGCTTGCATAAACAGAGATACTGTGTAAGAATAAAAGCACTTGAAGTGAAAACAATGTAACTATTAAGGACTTTTATGGGTTTAGAACTTCGTCAGCAGTTAAAGCTCTCTCAACAGCTTGTTATGACGCCACAGCTTCAGCAAGCTATCAAGCTCTTACAGTTATCTCGGTTTGAGCTGGCGGAAACTATTCAGCAAGAAATGTTGGAAAACCCCTTCCTTGAAGAAGCCGCTGGTGACACTTCCGGCGATATAAATGATGAACGAACCGTGGAAACAGCCACGGACATGGCCTATGACGAAGCCGTGGCTCTCAACGCGGACTGGGAAGACTATCTGGGCGACTTCTCAAGCACCACCAGACAAGCCAGCGTCGCCCAAACGGAGTTTTCAGAAGATGGACTGGCTTATGACGCCCACTATACAACAAAACCCTCTCTGGAAAGCCATCTTTTATGGCAACTGCGCCTCTCATCTCAATTAAGTGACAGCCAAAAAGAGATTGGCGAGACCATCATCGCCAACCTCGGCTCTTCGGGCTATCTACAAGCTACCCTCGAAGAGATCGCGGGCCTGGGGAGTTGTACTATTGATGAAGTAGGCCATGTTTTATCTATTATCCAAAACTATGATCCCATTGGGGTCGCCTGCCAAACTCCTCAAGAATGTTTGATGGTTCAAATCAAACATCTGCGTTATGACAGAGACGAAATATTGGTTTCTTTGGTTACCGACCATCTCGAAGATATTGAGAGTAAACGCTTTCGGCCATTAATGCGTAAGTTTAAGCTGAAAGAAGAAGACCTTAAAGAATATCTTGATATCATCCAGTCCCTCGATCCCTTGCCAGGGGCAAGCTTCGGGCAGGACGAACCCATGTACGTCGCGCCTGATGCCTTTGTCTACCTTGTAGATAATGAGTTTATCATCGCCCTTAATGACGACGGACTCCCTCAATTGCAACTTTCATCCTTTTATGAAGACAGTCTTCTTGCCTCAGAAGGTAAAGACAAAGAATATTTTCAAGAAAAGATGCGTTCTGCCTCATGGCTCATTAAAAGCTTGCATCAGCGCCAAAGAACATTATATAAAGTAATAGAAAGTATTGTTAAATTTCAAAATGATTTTTTCCGATATGGTGCCGAACAGCTTAAGCCACTCATTCTTAAAGACGTTGCCGATGACATTAGCATGCACGAGTCAACGGTAAGTAGAATTACAACGAGCAAATATGTGGCGACCCCCTTTGGTATCTTTGAGTTGAAATATTTCTTTAACAGCGCGCTTTCGCTGGATGATGGCTCCGAAGTGGGCTCAGAGAGCGTTAAAGCTCTTATTAAGAAATATATTAATGACGAAGACCCCAAAAAGCCGCTCAGCGACGAAGCCATAGCCGAAACTTTGAAGAACGAACTTAAGGTCAATATCGCTCGCCGAACCGTGGCGAAATATAGAACAGCCCTTGATATTCCTTCTTCGTCCAAGCGCAAGCAATTTTTCTAACGACCAACAATAGTGGATTGTTGTCACATGAACTATCTTACTTGGGAGGGTGTATGAACATTGCTATTACCTTCAAAAACTTTGAACCCTCGGATCACTTGCGTAAGTATGCACAGCGCCGGTTTGACAAACTCTCGCGATTTTTGAAGAAAATTGACGAAATAGAAGTCTCCGTCGTTTTATCGGTACTCAAATATCGACATAAAGCCGATGTCAATGTCACGGGCGATGGGCTGAATCTCACGGCCTATGAAGAGTCTGAAGACATGTACGCCACCATTGACATGGTTTCTGATAAAGTTTTGGCGCAAATTAAAAAAGCCAATGAAGTCCGTATAGACAAGAGCCAGAAGGGCGAGAAAATTCCCATGGAATTTTTCCGCTACCGTACTTCGGGCAGTGGCAAAGAGCGCACCATAGTCAGCGATGACGGGCGCTTTGAACCCAAGCCTTTGTTTGACGACGAAGCCGCCATGCAGCTCGAGCAACGGCCTGACGACGATTTCATTATTTTTATGAACGCCGAAACAGAAAATATTAATATTATCTACCGCCGAAAAAACGGTCAGTTCGGCCTCATTGATGTAGGTAACTAAAAGCATATGCCATCCCCTCCGCAAAGAGGGGATGGCATTATTATACGTCCAGAGGAGCCCCCTATGAAACAAGAGTCTTTTCCTGTTGTAATCATCACAGGCATTTCCGGCTCAGGTAAAAGTACGGCTCTTGACGTCTTTGAAGATATGGGCTTTTACCGTATCGATGGTTTACCTTCCTCGCTCATCCCATCGCTTTTGGTCGAATTAGACTCCCCGGCATTTGAAGATTTTTCAGGTTTGGTTTTGGGCGTTGATTTACGCCAAAAAGAATCAGTGGACGCCTTTGAAGAATCCTTAAAGGAGCTTCGCAAAGCTGGAGTTGGGGCATCCATTCTTTTCTTTGAAGCTCGCCCTGAAAGCATTGTAAAACGTTATGCCTCAACCAGACGACCCCATCCCCTTGAAAAAGAGGGCTTGGGCTTAGAGCAGGCCCTTGACGCTGAAAAGTCTCGCCTTGAATCCATCAGGCAAGTAGCCGACTTGGTTGTTGACACCTCCAATTATTCCATTCATGATTTGCGACGAACTCTTCAAAAAAAATGGGACGCTTTATCGTCAAGGTTAGCGCCACGTTTACGGGTCCATTTTATTTCTTTTGGCTTTAAATATGGCACGCCTTCAGAAGCCGATTATGTTTTTGATTTACGTTTTTTGCCAAACCCTTATTTCATTGATGAACTACGCCCTTTGTCTGGGCAAGACCAGGCCGTTGCGGACTATGTCCTTAACAGTGAACAAGGTAAAGTGTTTTATCAACAACTGTTAGACTTTATTAAAGTTGTATTGGCGCACAATGAAAACGAAGGGCGTTATCGCGTGACCATTGGCATAGGTTGTACCGGCGGCAGACACCGTTCCGTCGCTAACGCGGAAGCTTTAAGTAAAGAACTTTCCAATGAGCAATATACTATTTCCCTTGAACATAGGCACTTAAATCTAGGGTAGAGGAGTGTGATGTAAACTATGGCGACTTCTGATAATAGTCAAAAAAATAAACCTGTCGGACTTATTATAGTGACCCATGGTGATTATGGCAGTGGCCTGTTGCGGGCAGCAGAATTTATAACAGGGGATATTCAAGATTGTGTTTCTATTCCTGTTGATGCCAATTTCATCGCCGAAGAGTCCGTGGCGCGTCTTAAAGAGGCGGCGACAAGACTCAACACCGGGGCAGGGGTTCTGATTTTAACCGACATGTTCGGCGGCACGCCAACCAACGTAAGCTTGGCACTTATGAACGAAAGCGCTGACATTGATGTCATTACGGGCGTTAATCTACCCATGCTTTTACGCGTTTTGTCAAATAGAAACCTCCCCTTAGAGGAAGTCTCCAGACTTGCTCATGAAGCAGGGCTTGAAGGCATCGTTGCCGCTGGGCAGATTCTCAAAACCAAGGCTCCGGCTAAGTAGGGGAAGGGCAGTAGGGTGTTCTGGCTTAGAATTGATAATCGCTTGGTGCATGGGCAGGTGGTAGAAACCTGGTTGCCTTATCTGCAATCACGGTATGTTGTTATTGTCAATGACGCTGTTTCTACGGATGTTTTACGCCAACAGATAATAAAACTTGCTCTTCCTTCTCGGATTACCCCCCATTTTACCTCTGTAGCCAACGTTGGCGAAGTGTTAAGCTCGCTTAACAATGACAGAAACGATGTTTTCTGCCTTGTTGAAAATTGTCAGGACGCTCAAAAAATAGTTCAGCAGGGCATTCAGATACAAACCGTTAACGTAGGTAATATTCATTACAGCTCAAGCTGTTACCAGCTGAGCAACAGTATCGCGGCCACCTCGGAAGACATATCCTGTTTCCAGTTTTTTGAAGAAAGGGGGATTGCCCTTGATTTTCGCTGTGTTCCCAGTGACAAAGGTGAGGTTAAGAAAATATGGTAGTCTTTTCTGACGTGTTGCCTATTATTGCCCTCGGCAGTTTTTTTTTGCCCTTTCGTATATCAGTCGCTGCATAGCTAATATTGGTTTTTTAAATCGGCCCATAGCCATAGGAATTCTATGGGCGCTCTGTTTTGGTCAATGGGAAATGGTCATCCCCTTGGCTATTTTTTTTGAACTTTTATGGTTGGATGCTTTCTATATTGGCGCTTTTATTCCCCCCTCGGGCACGACCTGCCTCTTGCTTGTATTAACCGTCCATTCCCTTGTAAATGGCCCTGCGGAACAATATCTCCTGACCACCACCGCTTTGGCTATTCCCTGCAGTCTCAGCATGATGTGGGTGGAACAACGGATTCGCCAGTATAATAATCACTGGCACACCAGCTTTCTGGGCTTTGTCTCCAAAGAGTCACTTCCTAAGAGTAATAATGCCCACGAACGAGGAGGGAGCTTCCCTTCATTTAGCCGTTATCTGCTTTATCAGACCGTTATTACTACGGGGGCAAACTTATGCCTATTCTGGACTATGCTCATCTTCGTAGGGGTGAGCGCTCAGGTTCTTAAAAATACCCTCCAAACATTCCCGCTCTTAGAGACCTTCATAATAGGTTTCTCCAATGACAAGATAGTGACTATTTTGCTCTTGGGGGGCTTCTTAGGGGGATGTCTTTCTTTACGCTTCAAAAAGGCCCAAGCCTTTTTCTTTCTTCTTTCGCTCGTCTTGGTTTCGTTCATGACCATGCTTGTTATGTAATTTTTTCTTTCGCTCACTACACAGATGGTGAAGTACCTTTCGTTAGCCTCATTGGCGTTTTCACTAAATGAGAACACGAAAGTTTTTTTACCATCTTGTGAAGGATGTTTTTCATAAATTGCAGAGCTTGGAATGAAGTCTAGGACGGGAAGAAGAGGCATCTTTTTAGCTTTTTCTTTAGTCTCTTTATTTCTCTTATTTGTCTCATAATGTAAATTATGTTAACTTTGATACATGTAATGCTCTTGTTTTATTACAATCCGTCACTTCCTTTGTATTCCGGTAGTAAAATGCTTCTCTGCTCTATCATCTTATCTGGCATGTCTGTCATTGCCTAGCACTCGTCTCAAAGACTGGCCATGAAGAATGGTATCGAGGTACCACTAGGTCTCACTACTGTTATATAACAATAGAAAACATTGCTGGCTTAAGGGCACTGCTCTGTGCAGATATATTTATTCATATTCGAAGGTTTAAGGAACTGACATTTTTTAGAGTGTTACCTACTCTTCGCTTAGTGCGTGTCTGTAGCAATTTCTTAAAAAGTATCCACGACTACGTTGACGCGTCATTAACTGTTATCCATTGAAAGAAAAAAGCTCCACCGAAAAAATCCGGTGGAGCCCACTTGTTTTTATGTAAGGGGGTGTTTTAATAGAAAGCTGAAAAAAACGACGCCCATATTTCGCTTCTAAGGGCCGTTTATCTATAACGTAAAGGAATCCCCAAGATACACCCTTCTCGCCTTAGGATCGTTTACAATGGTTTCTGGTGTGCCTTCCAAAAAGAGCGCTCCCTCATGAACCATATACGCTCTATCACATATGTGAAGTGTCTCTCTCACGTTGTGGTCAGAGATTAATATCCCAATATTACGCTTTTTAAGGATGAGGATAAGCTCTTGAATATCGTCCACAGCCAACGGGTCAATTCCTGCAAAAGGTTCATCTAAAAGGACGAATTTTGGCTCTCTGATAAGTGAGCGTGCGATTTCAAGGCGACGACGTTCTCCACCTGACAGATAGGAAGCTAAAGAGTCGCGCAAATGACTTATGCGAAAATCCTCTAACAGATTTTCAGCTCGTTCTTTTTGTTCTTTTTTCGAATAATCCGTGTACTCCAGAATAATCTTGAGGTTATCCATAACCGTCAAACGTTTGAACACCGAACTTTCTTGAGGTAAATAAGATAAGCCGCTTCTTGCTCGCAGGTGAAGGGGCCAATTGGCAATATTGGTTTTGTTAAGATAAACAGCGCCTGTGGTGGGTTTTCTTATGCCGGTTATCATATAGAAAGTGGTTGTCTTGCCTGCGCCGTTGGGACCAAGTAAACCAACAATTTCACCTTGGGATATGGTTAAGGATACCCCTGAAACAACCTCGCGGTTGCCGTAACGTTTTACAAGCCCCTCAGCGGAAAGCACCGCTGTTCCAGAATTATCTTTGCTCATTTGTGTCATGTTATGGTGGTGAGAAATATTCTCATGTTTAGACTTATCGTTTTGGCGGAGCATTGTCCTGCACAGGGAAAACCATATGGATGCTCGCTCCTTCGCTCCGTTCCTCTTGGACATAGTAGTGAAGAATGTTTCCTTCTATGGTGCGATCTTTCTCATGGTCTTTAAGCCATGGTCTTGGAGGGCCACCCTCAAGAGTAATCCTGTCTAACGGGACGAGATAGCGAGCCTTTTGCGCGCGGGCTTCCTTTTGCTTGCTTTTCATGATGACGTTTTTCTCGGCAATAATTTCATGCACTTCGCCTGGCGCAAGTTCATTCGTTTCGGATTTTTCTGCGTCGCTAGCCTCTTGTGCCTTGCTCTTCTTTAAAAGAACAGTAACCTTGGCCGCGAAAAGTTCAAAATCTTCACGCACAACATGAACATTTCCAGAGAAAACAACTTTTTGCTGATCAGCGCTATATTCAAGATGATCGGCTTTAATGTCTGTGGGAACGTTTTTTTTAACCGCTGGGGCTGCCAAGGCAAAAGAGCTTGGCAGTATACAAACGCTAAGAAAAACAAGAAATATGAAAAACGGATTGTTTTTTTGCATGCATAGTCCGTGGAGTTAATTTGACTTCATAATGTCTGATGATTCAAATACAACATGAATATTGCCCTGACCTTCAATAAGGCGTGAATCAATATGCCAGATAACCACATTAGCCGATCCCTCAACCTGAGAATCCTTAAAGAAGGCTTGTTCCGGAAAGGTCATGGTCTTCTCATTACCGTCATAGACGAGCAGTTCGCCTGAAAGTTTTTGATCATTGTGCTGAACATGAACATTGTCTATAAATCGCATTTTCTTCTGGGATTGCTCAACGTCACCCTTGACACTGTTCACCGAAAGCTTTGAGCCGTCATCCATAGTATAAACAAGCGTTGGCTTGTCAACGATAAATAAATTATTAACCTTGGACATATTACCAGCTTTAGCTGTTAGACGCCACAAAGTTATGCCTTCTTCGCCTTGGCTTAAAATAAAATCTTTAAGGAGCAAGGTCACAGCCGAAGGGTTCTCAAGGGCTTCCTCAGCTAATAGAGCCGGGTTTTCTTGTATTTTTTCAAAATCTTCTTTTACTGCTTGAGCTTCATCAAGGAGCGGGGAATGTTCTTGTTCTGTAAAATACCAATAGGTGGAGACCCCTAAAATGAGGGCAAAACAAAAAAAGCTCAGTGCCTTTTTTAACACGGGTAGCTCCACTGTTTCAATACAGCTTCATATTTCCCCTGAGACATGAGCAAGAGGCGAATAACTTCACGAACGGCGCCATTGCCGCCGCAAGCCGCCGTGACATAGGTGGCGATATTTTTCACCTCTGGCTGAGCATTAGCAACGGCAAGGGGAAAACCAACCTGAAGCATAACAGCAAGATCAACCCAGTCGTCACCAAGGTAGGCTATTTCATCCCATTCAAGGTCGTGACGGTCTTTTATTTCTTTCAAGCACTGGCGCTTATCTTGAAAACCCGCGTAATAATCCGTAATGCCAAGGTCATTGATGCGTTTTTCAACAGCTGGGGAAACAAGTCCTGTAATAACAGCAACGCCGATGCCCGAAGATAAGGCCAGCTTAATCCCCAGTCCGTCCTGAACGTTGAAGCGCTTCATCACCTGGTTTTGCAAATCATAATAGAGACCGCCATCGGTCAAAACACCGTCAACATCCAAAACCAGCATACGAATTTTTTTCGCTTTATCCTTTGGAAAGAAAAGTGAACAAATATCATGCGTCATCGGCTATGACTCTCCATAAGGTTGCAAGCTGATTAAGCAGGCGGGGCAAGCCCGCTAACTCAATGCTATTAGGCCCGTCGCACAAGGCTTTGTCGGGATTTGGATGGCATTCTAAAAAGACCCCTTTGGCACCAGCGGCTACAGCGGCTCTGGCGAGGGTGGGGACCATATGACGGTCCCCACCCGAGGAGCCCCCCTGCCCGCCTGGAAGCTGCACCGAGTGAGTGGCGTCCATGACGGTTGGGTATCCAAAGGCGTTCATGATGGGGAAAGAGCGCATATCGACAACCAGATTGTTATAGCCAAAGGTCGCCCCTCTTTCCGTCAGCATAATCTTCTTATTCCCAACTTCGGCTACTTTATCACAGGCGTGCCGCATATCCCAAGGGGCTAGGAACTGGCCTTTTTTGATATTAATGATTTTTCCCGTTAAGCCAGCCGCCTGTAACAGCGAGGTTTGACGGCATAAAAAAGCGGGAATTTGCAAAATGTCTGCGACTTGAGCAACTTCAGCGGCTTGGTTGGGTTCATGAATATCAGTAACAACGGGGATGCCGACTTCATCACGAATGCGCCCGAGCCATTCAAGTCCCTTGGCAACGCCGGGACCGCGAAAGGAAGAAAGGGAGGTTCGGTTCGCTTTGTCATAGGATGCCTTAAAAACGGGAATAAGGCCCGAGGCTAAGGCGGCCTCTTTTACAGCCAAGGCGCATTCCAAGGCAAGTTCGTAACTTTCTAAGACACAAGGCCCTGCGAAGACAAAGTGCTGTGAACGCAATGCTTCATAGAGCTTATCCGACGATGATAAATAAGCTGGGGTATCCATTATTTTTTCTTATGTTTTATAGCCGCTTTAATAAAATCTCTAAAGAGCGGGTGGGGATGCATGGGGGTTGATTTAAATTCCGGGTGGAACTGACAACCGACAAACCACGGATGGTCAGGTAACTCGATGATTTCCACAAGACTTCCGTCGGGAGACATGCCACTCACGACAAGCCCTGCTTTTTTCAAAGGCTCGAGGTAAGCGTTGTTAAACTCATAGCGGTGTCTGTGACGTTCGTGGATAAGCTTTTCGCCATAGGCCTTAAAGCTCAAGGAGTCTTCAAGCAAAGCGCAAGGGTATGAACCCAAACGCATGGTGCCGCCTTTATCCGAATCCATGGAACGCTGTTCATGAGCTTCGGTACGAGGGTCATACCATTCCGTCATCAGATAAATAACTTTATCTTGGGCCGTGGGGTCAAATTCTTCTGAGTTGGCTTTTTTCAGACCGGCTACGTTGCGGGCAAATTCAATGACAGCGCATTGCATGCCAAGGCAAATACCAAAAAATGGAATTTTGTTTTCACGGGCGTATTGGGTGGTTAAAATCTTGCCATCAATGCCCCGCTCTCCAAAACCGCCGGGAACAAGCGCTGCGTCAAGGTTAGCCAGCATAGACTTTACATTACCTTTGGTAATGCCTTCGGAGTTTACATAGTGAAGCTCAACGTTAATACCATTAGCGATTCCACCATGAATAAGTGCTTCGTGCAGGCTTTTATAAGCCTCTTTCAATTCAACATATTTGCCAATAATACCAATATTGATCGTGTTTTTAAGAGAAGTTACCGCGTTGTTGAGGGCGTGCCAGCTGGTTAAATCGGGATTTTTGGCAGGCAATCGCAACATAATAGCGACTTTTTGGTCAATGCCCTCTTCATAAAAGGCCAAGGGAACTTTATAAATATTATCCACATCAACGGAAGTAAATACGGCGTCCACGTCAACGTTACAAAAGAGCGCGATTTTGCGCTTAAGCTCTGCAGGCAGCGGAATATCACAACGACACAGAATAATGTCGGGTTGAATCCCGATACTGCGCAATTCTTTAACGCTGTGCTGGGTTGGTTTTGTTTTATGCTCGCCCGCGGCGGGTAAATACGGCACAAGGGTAAGGTGGATGAAAAGACAGCGTTCTTTGCCAAGTTCAATGCGTAGTTGCCTGATGGCTTCTAAGAAAGGCAGGCTTTCAATGTCGCCAACGGTTCCCCCGATTTCAACAAGGGCAACATCCGCGTCACTTTCTTGCAGGGACAAGATGGCGGCTTTAATTTCATCGGTAATGTGAGGGATAACTTGAACAGTCCCCCCCAAATATTCACCACGGCGCTCTTTACTAATAACAGAATAATAAATGCTGCCCGAGGTGTAGTTGTTTTTTTGGCTGAGGGGGATATCCAAAAACCGCTCGTAGTGCCCAAGGTCAAGATCTGTCTCAGCGCCGTCGTCAGTAACGTATACTTCGCCATGCTGAAGGGGATTCATGGTGCCCGGGTCAACGTTAATGTAAGGATCGAGTTTTTGAATGGTAACACTCAGGCCTCTGGCCTGTAGTAAGGCTCCTATGGAGGCTGCAGCCAGCCCTTTGCCAAGAGAAGAAAGAACGCCGCCCGTTACGAATATAAATTTTGTTTCTTTCATGCGAAAAAAATCCTTGTGCGTAGCAATAATAAAAAGTAGTAAACATCAACAACGCAATACAATATAATACTTTTAAAATAATATCACCAGTTGACGAACCAAGCGGCACGAGAGTATTATAAATGCCCTATTCATACAACATAAAAAGGAGCTGCATATATGGCACAACCCGTTTCCGCATTAATAATTACGGGATATGGCGCCAGTTGTGAGGCAGAGTGCGAATACGCTGCCAAACAGGCCGGAGCGACAACAGTAAAAATTGCCTATTTCGCTGAACTGGCTTCTGGGAATATATCACTGGAGCAGTATAATTTCATCATTTTTCCTGGTGGTTTTTTAGATGGTGACGATATTGGTGTCGCCCAAGCTGCAGCTCAACGTTGGAAAACAACTGTAGTCAACGGTTTATCCCTTGTTGATCATTTGAAAAAAACTCTTGATTCTGGCGCCCTCGTCATGGGAATTGGCAATGGTTTTCAGCTTCTGGTTAAGCTGGGCTTTTTACCCAACACCCAAAAGACCACTGAACAAGAATTCTCCTTTGTGCACAACCTTTCAGGAAAGTTTGAAAACCGCTGGTGCCATGTGGCAGTTAATGCCCAATCTCCCTGCGTTTTTACCAAAGGGCTCACCCAGTTCTACCTGCCTGTTCGCCACGCTTCGGGACGTTTGGTTGCCTCCACTGACGAAGGCGTTGCCCATCTTGCCAAAACCAACTCCGTGGTCATGCAGTATATCGATCCTATTTCTCAAAAAGTTACTGAGGAATATCCGCATAACCCCAGCGGTGTTGAGGCAGGAGTCGCCGCTCTTTGTGATACCAGTGGTCGTGTATTCGGGCTGATGCTTCACCCTGAGGCCCATATCCATCCGACTAACCACCCGCAATGGACGAACAACGGCGAAGCGCCCTTGGGCACCCTTCTCTTTGAAAACGCCGTTAATTTTTTAAAGCAATAGCCTCACTATAGAAAAATGCGCTGGTAAGCAGGTTTCTCAAAACTTGTTTATAATCGCAAGTCCATCGAGTTTATTATGATTGTTTGTCATGTTTGTGGGAAAGACGCCTCTTTAGGTTGGATTGCCGGGTTTCCCCCCGCGCCAGATAGCCAAAAAATGGGCCTCTGCCCCACGCATGACACGGAAGAACTACGTGAAAAGGTTTTTGCCCTGTGGCAAGAAATGCTCACCCAAAGGATAGACACGAAAAACCTTCTTACGGATGTGCCCTTCCTGACGGACTTACAAGTTACCGTTCTGTATATTGGTGGTGGGAGTATGAGCTTTTTATGTGAACAGCACAGTGTTACCCCTCAAGGGACACTACAGTTGCAGCAAAAAGGCGGTGGCTCAACCTTTATTCCCCTTCACCAAATTAAAAGCTATACCGTTAAACCGATCTAATTTCTCCTTCCCCTTGTTCGCACGCGGGCCACGTGACGCCCTTCTTCCTGAGCTTATCTCGCACCCTCTACCCTCCCCTTCGAAACAAGATGGCATCCGCCCATCTTCATTGTCTCTTTCTTTGATTCCTTCCTCCATACCAAAGCGGCTGTGTTCTTCGGCCAACATTTCTCCTTCTTTTAGCTCAAAAAAGATGCTTGTGAAAACAAGAGACTCAGCATTTGCCAGTGAGCACAACCATTATTCTTGGTTCAACCATTGAACAAACCAAAAGAGATAATGTGTCTTATTAAAATTCAGTGCTGTTTTATTATTATGAGGAACAATAGAGGTTCCAAGGAGTGGATCTCCTTGGTGGATGGGGTTTGGGGAAGCGACGCCTTCCCCAACAAGTCTTACAATCTTATTCTTTAGGCTGTGTGCGCCAACGGTTATGCATCCAAAACCACTGTTCAGGATGTTTTTTAACAATATCTTCGCATGCTTGGGTGTAATAACTGGCTATTTTGTCCACTCGTTCAGATATTTTACCGCTCAGTTCTTGTGTTCTTAAAGGACTACCCACATGAAGGGTGTGTCCGCCTTCAGGGTTTCGTAATAAAAACAAGGGGAAAACCGTTGCTTTACCACGCAAGGCCAGCATAGCGGGGCCAATATTGACTGAGGCTGGTTTTCCTAAAAAGGGAAAAAAACGCCCTTCATCTCGGCTGGCATTATGGTCAACCAAAAAAGCGACTAAAGCGTTGTTTTTCGAAAAGCCTTCAAGGACAAACTTGGCGGCGTCTCTGTGTCCGACAAAGGTCATGCCTTGCGAGCTTCGTGCTTCTTTTAAGAACCTGTCAATGGCCTTGTTTCGCTGGCTGCGCACCACGGTAATTTTGTATCGTCCTGGTTTATAATCATCCATAAGGGCGGCCATGAGTTCCCATGAACCGATATGGGCAATGGTTATAACCAGCGGACCCTCTTCTTTCATGAGCGCTTCGTAGTTTTCATTGGTAACTATTTTTGTAATGGAGGATTTTGGATCAAAATTTTTTACCTTGAAGATTTCCAAAAAAGATCGACAATTTTCAGTAAAACTTTGGCGTGCTATTTTTTGCGCCTCGTCTTCAGACACTTGTAGGTGAAGGCGTATGCGCTCAACGGCATGACGACGTCGAAGAGGTAGAAAATGCCAAAAACTCCATCCTAAAAAACGAACGATGGCGTCAAAAGCACGCGGTGGTATGGCTCTTATTATGGTAGCAATGAAAACAATACAGGGATATTGAATGCGCTCTAGACCACGTAATTGCGGAAGGTCGGGCGTAATAGAAGAATTAGTCATCGAGGAATCCAGCTGCAGGCGGTTGTATGGCATCAAGTCGGGATTTAAGTTCGGCACAGGCCGTAGCCAGGCTTTCTTTGCCGAGGGTTTCATTTTCAATATAATAGGGTGAATCAAAGGTAATATGCACCCTGCTAAAGGGGAGCGGCAATCGAAATTTATCCCACGAATTGAATATCTTGGCCTTTTTCATAAAAATTCTCATGGGCACTATGGCGGCCTTTGTGTGATGAGCGAGAAAAATGGCGCCATCTTTGGGTTCGTGCCTTGGTCCACGAGGACCGTCAATGGTCAAGCAAGCGTTGAAAGCCCCTTCGGTCATCAGCGAGCCCATTTGTTTAAGGGCGGCGAGCCCCCCACGGGAACTGGAACCACGAGCTGTTTTCATGCCAAGGCCTTCCAGCAGGCGGGCGATAAATTCGCCATCGCCACTTCGGCTCACAACAGCGGCAATTCGTAAATTGCGTTTGGCGTACATGACGGGGAAAACCTCATTGTGCCATAATGAAAAGACCATGATTTCGCCCTTTTCATTCATGGCGTCAACTGTTTCCCTGCCGGACTCAGTGTAGCGCAAGGTTTTACACCAGAGCTTGTAAACGGGCACAAAAGCCCAACTGATAATATTAATTGGAATTTTCATAGGGGTACATTTACCATAAGCGAAAAAACGCGCGACCTTTGATATTATTTTATACGTAATCTAGGTGACAGAATAACAAACCAACTGTATACAAGGCAAAGCACTCGATGACAATAGGCCTTTTCACGGGTCCTGACCATAGAGAAAACCTCATGGGAATAGCCTACAATATTATCAGCCATACCGAGCATATATCAAGTATACATCAAGGAAACATCATGGAACCCATTCGTCTAAACAAATTTTTAGCCCAAGCCGGCGTTTGTTCACGCCGTAAGGCCGATGAACTTATTGCCTTGGGCAAAGTGAATGTAAACGGACAAGTCGTTATCGAGCTCGGCTGTAAAATAACGCCTAATAGCGACACTGTAAAGGTCGATGGTGAGGTCATTACCCTGCCTAACGCAACCGAAAAAGATGTTTATCTTGTTTTGAATAAACCCATTCAGGTTGTTTGCACTGTCAGCGACCCCGAAGGTCGCCCTACTATCCTTGATTATCTGCCCGAAGCCTTTAAAGATATACGCCTTTATCCTGTTGGGCGACTCGACTATTTCTCTGAAGGCCTGCTCATTTTAACCAATGACGGCACCCTCACCCATCGCCTGACCCACCCACGCTATTATCTTGAAAAAATCTATGAGGTACGGGTACGTGAAACGCCCACACCAGAAGATATTACTCGCATGGAAAAGGGTATGCGCCTTAAGGAAGGTGAAAAACTCGCCCCTGTCAAAGTCCGATTTGAGAGCGACTCCAATACCTTGTTTTTAACCCTCCACCAAGGCGTAAATAGACAAATACGCCGTATGTGTCGCGATCTTGGCTTGACCATCCTAAAGCTTAAGCGGCTCCAAACAGGTCCCTTAACCTTAGGTAATCTTCCTGTGGGGGAATGCAGAGAATTAACCGACCACGAAATTACCAGCCTGCAAAACGCCGTGGGTATTTTTTAAGAGTGCAAACAAATCTTCATGTGAGTTTTAGATTTTCTTGGGGGCGCTGTCCCTCAAACACCCCGCAAAGGGCATCATGCTCTTTGAACCTCATAGTTATATGAATTCTCCTTAG
>CAZYJQ010000011.1:0-43134 GCA_964647835.1 uncultured Desulfovibrio sp.
TCCCCTCGATGAGCGCATTCTTTTTAATATCGCGCGAACTGAGTATGAAGCAGGCAATATCAAAGCCGCGCAGGATTACCTGAGCCGTTGCCTTGCGCTGGCCCCTGACTTTAACGTTGCCAAAAACTTCTTGGCCTTTATCAGCGCGGGCTCCTAATTTTCTGTATTTGAAACACCATGAGGTATATATGAACAAAGGAATTTCACTTGCTATTGTTGCCGTTTTGTTGTGCGCCATGGGCATCATCTTCTTTATGAACATCAACGCCGACAATGGTGAAACCGACCTTGCCCGCGCGCCCCTTGAAGAAATACGCCCCACAGCAACCTCAGAAACCCCCGGCGCATCACCCGACATCGCGCCCGGCACCTCATCGGCCACCTCTGGCGACAGCCCCAGTCAAACAACGAAAGGTCTGCCCCTCATAGCCGATAAAACCAAAGAGCAAGCTCAATCCACTCCCCCCCAAAAGCCTGTTCAAGCAGAAAAACAACCGGCAGTTACGAAGCCTGCGGAAAAACCAGTGGTAACAAAAACAGCCCCCACGCCTCCCGCCCAAAGCACCTCTCCAACTGAAACCACCGCCCAAACGAGTACCCCCAGCCTTAAGCCCTTGGATACGCCCATCCAGCAACCAGCGACTCCTGCTGTGTCCCAAGCTTCCAAGCCTCAGGCATCTGGTGACGGGCATAGCCTTTCTAAAATCGGGCTGCATTTTAAAGGAAATGACATTTATCTGCGCATCGAAGCCCATTCTCCCTTTAAAACTAAAATTTTCGCCCTTACAGAACCAGATCGCCTCGTAGTGGACCTCGTTGGCACATGGCACAACGTCACCCCCCCTAGCATCCCCAGCAACCAACTGGTCACCAAGGCGCGCATTGGCAACCAGCCCAACGCCACTCGCCTTGTCCTCGACCTTTCCAGAAGCATAAAATACACCATCGACAAGCCGAGCGACTCTGTGGTTGAAATTTTGATGCAGTAAAAAGAGGGAAGAAAATTTGTGAACTTTTATGCAGGGGAAGCAAATTCCCCTGCCCCTTCAAGGGAAAGGACGACCATGTTTAAAAAACTTCTGGCTTTTTTGATACGAGATGGTCAGCCTGCGCCATCCGAGCCTGAAGCCAAGTCTCAACCCGAGGGGAAAATATCAACTCAGCTCTCAGAATCCCCAAAAACTCCCTCTGACTCACCGTCACTTTCGACCGTTCCAACGGCCACAACCCCAACATTTGTACCCCCTTCAGCACCTTCAACCGACTCATCACTGCCTAGCGAACAGATTCCTCCTGCCAGCCCTCAGTCCTCTTTTTTTGGGGAGCACTATGAATCCCTCATGCCTATTTGGGAAGCCATGCTCGGCGATAAAACGACTATGCTTGAAGCCTTTGCTTATTTTGCATCCAACGCGACTCCCCCAAAGCGTGCTAAATCCATCAATGATGCAAGAGGATTCGCCCTGTTAAGCCAGTTCCCTGCCGAAGGCGATATGGTCGCTGGAGTACTTGGCACCCAGCAGGCAGGCAAAGAAGCTCTCGAAACAAGCGCATTTTTCCCTCTCCTCAAAGGGTACCCCAACCGCCTTATCATTCATGACACCCACACATGGGCCAACAAACTCGAAGGAGTCGTTGCCGCGCAACTTTACCCCGATGGCTCATCCATAGATTTTTTCGCGCCCACCTATTTCCTCGACCAGAAGGAATTTGAAAAGGCGAAACAGCAGGAAAAACCACTTGTGGTTGAGTTAGGCGCCGTGGCTTTTAGTATGGGGCCCGCTCAAACCTTGGAATATTCTGTTGACCAAGGGTCACTCTATGAGACAGCACTGGAAGATTTCTTAACGAAAAATCCAGATAAAACACAGGCGGATTTTGAAAAGCCCACCGTCACCACCGATGGCCTCCGACTCCTCATGCCCACCCAGTATACCTGCGAATGGGCCTACCGTTGTCCGGTGGAAGGTGTTGAACAGCTTGTGTTTTACAATAAGCCTTTCTTTAAACTCACGGTTCCCCTCGTGGGCGTAAATGAGACGGTCATGAGGATCCACCTCTACGTTTCGCAAGCAGAATTGAATGGCTACACGCCGTCGGTGGGCGAAGACATTGAAGGCATATTGTGGATGTCAGGCAATAGCGCCCATGAAGAGTAAAAGGAACTAAAAGATAGATTGAGGAATTTTACTTTTTTATTCCCCCTACATTCAAATAAAAAAGGAGAAGAAACTTCTCCAAATCCCCTCGTTACTATTGAAAACCAGCCTTAGTGAAACCAACCACAGAAAACACGCCCAAAGAACACCCCCCGATACCAGCGCCTCAAAAAGCCCTTTCCCCTATTCGTTTTCCTCTTATCCCAAGACCCTCTCCTCGGGGATGCAAGGACATCATGCCCTTGCTGGGGCCTGGGGCAACGCCCCAGAAGATATACCAGAACCAAAACCCCAGAAAAAACACCAGTCCAAATCCCACAAACAAGATTCCCTCACGCCCCCCCTAAGCGAACTGCTTGCGCAATTGTAGGAAGGCAAGATTATCCAAAGGCCCGAGCAATGCTAAATACACTCCGCCCGCCTGCATGGGGGGGCCAAAAAGCGCGTTACGCTGGTCGCGTAAAACATATTGTGGCACCGTATCGGGCAAAATTTTCGTCAATGTTTGCGACAACCGTTCTGAAAGCAGATATTCCACCCCAGCCTGCTCAAAAAGAGCTGCCGCGGGGACTATCTTATCCCGAATAGTGAGCCAAAACTGCTTGGCTTCTTCGCAGGGTTGTGTCCGTCTGATAACCCGAATGGTCGCCAAAAGACTGTTGACGTTAGCACCGGGAATACCTGCCCGCCAGCCTAAGAGCCATTCGTTACGCCTAAAGAATATTCCATGCTCCAAACCGACAGCTGCCACAGCCGCTATATGGTTTTCAACAATCTCCAACTCTTTATCATCCCATAAGATGGGCTCCCCTTCAATATCCCAAGGCGGTGTAACATCGACATCAGGTTCCAGATGCGCCAGCTCGCGAATGATATGAGCCAGCCAAGCGTTAGCGAAGGGTGAATCAGGCGTTTCTAAATGGCTGTAACTGATAAGATACGAGCCTTTTCCATACTCCCCACGCACCACACAAGGTTGCCCTTCCAGAAAACTTGGGGTAACCGAGATACCATAGAGGTTATGCCACGCGTCAAACGTGTTGGGAGGCAAAGAGCTAATGGGCAAATCCGTGAGCCAAAAATCCGGCCCCGGCCCATTATACCGGGCCAAAACTTCCACCTGAGGCGTGTTTTCCTGCTCAAAGCGTCCCGGCCACCAAACGGGCAAAAGCGCTTCTCCTTCATGCCCCACAGTGTAAGGCGGCAACAATGAACTCCCGAAAGAGGATAATATTTTACAGGCCTCGGTGCCGTCATGCTCGCAGACCTCGCCCCGTGTTTTAGCAGGACAGGCAGGAGCGTCACATTCGCCTTGGGAAGAATTTCGTCTCCCACAGGCGAGGCTAACGTACAAATGCCCACTCATAAAATGTTGCAAACGATCGTCAAAGGCGCCACGTCCCCAAGGGCAAAGACCCAACCCCGCCGAACCGTCGCCATTATTCCAGTTAAGGGCGAGGCCAGCGCCCCCGCATACCCCAAGATAATGCCCGCCTTGATTCACAAAATTACGTATGGCTTCGCTGCCTTTGGAGCCAAGGTTCAAAGCTTTGGCCTTGGCGCTACCACCGGGAACAAAGAACAGGGAGGATTTTTGGCGGGTTAAAATATCATTTTGAATTTCATGCCCGCGTACAAAACGATGAGGCAAGCCATAAGCCTTCAAAGCCCTCGCCATTAAAAGCCCCCATAAGGAAGCATCGTCCCATAAAACAAGAAGGGTTGACATTATACCGCCACTCTATAAAATATTGGGTTCGCAATGCACACAGCACTTTGCTCTATGAAAAACACGCCTGCAAAAATTGTAGGGAAAAGAACCTTGGAACAAGGTTAACCAAATCACGCCAAAGGCATGAGGGGCACCACACCACCGTATAGGTACGGTGCTTTCCCAAGGAAGAGCTGTCAGCTCGTAGATAAAGCTTGCAGTCGTCACCCGCGGTGTTTTAACTGCCGCCAGCGGTGCCTTCGTCGCGCTCCGGTTAGGCTCTGGGAAGTTCTCATTACATTCTGCTTCTGAGCCGACTACGCTCTGGTTCCATTTTGGTTCCGCACGTTTTTCAAGATGTGCATTTTTTACTTTTTTGATACGATACGAAGCGGCATTTGTACAGCCTTTACTCATTGTCGCCCACCGTATCCAAAAGCCATTATACATCATCGTTCCATAAGTGAGAATACCTATGTCAACAAAGAGCCCCGCCACCCAAGAAACAAGTAACGCCATGGAAGCCAACACCCTTCCCAAAGGGTACGAACCCGGCACCATTGAGCAATTCTGGCGCAAGCACTGGCGCGACAATAAGACCTTTACGCCAGACCTAAACGCGCCCGGCGCCGACTCCAAAGAACCCTACTGCATTGTTATTCCTCCGCCAAACGTTACGGGCCAGCTCCACGTGGGGCACGCCCTCAACCAAACCCTGCAAGACGTTTTATGCCGCCACGCCCGCCAGCTTGATAAGCTCGTTTTGTGGGTCCCCGGCACAGACCACGCGGGCATCGCCACCCAAAACGTTGTTGAGCGCCAGCTTGCCAAAGAAGGCACCAGCCGCCACGACCTTGGGCGCGAAGAGTTTGTCAAACGTGTTTGGCAGTGGAAGGAAGACTACGGTAACCGCATTCTCGACCAGATTGACGGCCTTGGCTCGTCCGTAGACTGGACAAGGGAACGTTTCACCATGGACGAGGGGCTCTCGCGCGCTGTTCGCGAAGTCTTCGTTCGCCTCTATGACGAAAAGCTCATCTACAAAGGCGACTACATCATCAACTGGTGCAACCGCTGTAACACCGCCCTTGCCGATGATGAAGTAGAGCACTCGCCTCAAAAAAGCCACCTCTGGCATATTAGCTATCCCTTGGAAGACGGTAGCGGTTCTTTAACCATCGCCACCACCCGCCCGGAAACTCTCCTTGGCGACACCGCTGTCTGCGTTCATCCTGAAGATGAGCGCTATACCCAATTTATCGGCAAAAAAGTTCGCCTGCCCATAGTCAACCGTCTCATCCCTGTCATTGCCGACAGCTATGTGGACAAGGAGTTTGGAACGGGCGCCCTCAAGGTCACCCCTTCCCACGACCATAATGACTGGAGTCTTGGCTTCAAGCATCACCTCGAATTCATTCAGGTTATTGATGACGCCGGCAATATGAATCAAAACGCGGGGGTCTACGAAGGTCTCAGCAAAGAAGCCGCTCGCGTCAAAATAGTCGAAGACCTTGAGAAACAAGGATTTCTTATTAAAATTGAGGACTACGAGCATAGTGTCGGACACTGTTATCGCTGTCAGTCCATCATTGAACCCCATGTTTCAACCCAGTGGTTTGTGGCGGTTAAAGAACTCGCCGCCAAGGCCCGGGCCGCGGTTCCTGCCGAAACACAAATTTTCCCCGCTAGCTGGGAAAAGACCTATTTTAACTGGCTCGATAATATCCGCGACTGGTGCATAAGCCGTCAAATCTGGTGGGGTCACCGCATCCCCGCTTGGACCTGCGAAGGATGTGACGAACTTATCGTCGCCGTTGACGAACCCACAACCTGCCCGCATTGCAACGGAGCCAAGCTTGAGCAAGAAGACTTTGTCTTGGACACATGGTTCTCCTCGGCTCTGTGGCCTTTCTCTACCCTTGGCTGGCCTGATAAAACCCCGGAACTGGCGAAGTTTTACCCCAACGCCATCCTTGTTACGGGTTTTGATATCCTCTTTTTCTGGGTGGCCCGCATGATGATGTTCGGCATCCATTTCCTCGGCGAAGTGCCCTTCCCTCATGTCTATCTGCACGCCCTTGTGCGTGACGCCGAAGGCAAGAAAATGTCCAAATCTACGGGCAACGTCATCGACCCCATGGAAATGAGCGAAAAATACGGCACCGATGCCTTTAGATTCACCCTCGCAGCCTTTGCCGCCATGGGCCGCGACATCCGCCTTTCCGAAGACCGCATCGAAGGCTACCGTCACTTTGTGAACAAAATTTGGAACGCCTCGCGCTTCGCCCTTATGAACCTGCCCGAAAGCAATAGCGACTGGCCCCATAACGCCGCCTTGAGCGACGGCACCCGACTGACGGATATCAACCTTGGCGAGATTAAAGGCGATCATCACCGCTGGATTCTCCACCGCCTTGAAGAACAAAAAGCCTGGCAAAAGACCAACCTCAAAGAATACCGCTTTAACGACGCCGCTCAGGGTATGTATAAATTCATCTGGAATGAGCTGTGCGACTGGTACTTAGAGCTTGTAAAACCTGATATGCAAACCGAAGGTGACGAAAAAGCCATCGCTCAATATGTCCTTTGGACAACCCTGCGCGAGGCCCACATTCTCCTGCACCCTTTCATGCCCTTTGTCACAGCCGAGGTCTGGAAATACCTTCCCGGTCATAAAAACACCGATGAAATAGCTCTCCAGCTTTTCCCAGCCGAGAGAGAAGCCTGCCTCGATGCCGCCGCCATGGACCGTATGGAAATGGTACAAGAAACCATCTCCGCTGTCCGCACCATTCGGGCTGAACTCAACATCGCGCCTTCGCTCAAACTTTCAACAACCATTCGTCCTGATTCTGACCAAGCCTTGCAAACGCTAGAATCTCAGCGTCACCTCATTATGCTCATGGCGAGGCTGGAAAACCTGACCATTGATAAAAACGCTCAGGCGCCCAACCCTTCCGCCAGTCAGGTGGCTCATGGCAATGAAATCATTGTTCACCTCACAGGTGCCGTTGATTTTGAAGCTGAAATTGCCCGACTGGATAAAGAACTGGCAAAGCTGGAAAAAGACCATACTATGCTCACCAAAAAACTGGGCAACGCGCAGTATGTAGAAAAAGCTCCTGCGGCGGTAGTTGAAAAGGACCGTGGCAGAGTTGTTGAACTTGACGAAGCCATGCAAAAACTCCATGTGTTGAAAAAACGCTTTGTAGAAAGCATGGAATAACGCTCCATTGCAAAAACAACTGCATGAGGAACACAGTCCCTCAACCTCCCTGCAAAGGGTATGATACCCTTTGAATCCCTTTACCCTCATGAGTTTTCCTAAAAACTCATGAGGGCTAACAGGTTCCAAGGAGAGAAGCTCCTTGGCGGATGGTTTAAGAAAGGCAGCGCCTTCCTTTAAAAAGGCATACAACACTCAATATCCCGCATAAGGACACATATGAAAGTTTATCTTATCGGCGCTGGGCCAGGCGACCCCGGCTTACTCACTCTCAAAGGCAAAGAAATCCTTGAAAAGGCTGACGTGGTCGTTTACGACTACCTCGCCAGCGATTCTTTATTGACCCATGCAAGACCCGACGCCGAATGCATTTATGTGGGCAAAAAAGGCGGCGACCACACCCTTTCTCAAAGCGGCATTAATCAGCTCATTATCGATAAAGCCAAAGAAGACAAAATAGTTGCCCGCCTCAAGGGTGGCGACCCCTATATGTTCGGACGTGGCGGCGAAGAAGCCGAAGAGCTCCTTGAAGCCGGTGTTCCCTTTGAGGTCGTTCCCGGCGTCACCAGCGCCATCGCTGGCCCGGCTTACGCTGGCATCCCCCTCACCCATAGAGCCCATGCTTCTTCCGTTTGCTTTGCCACAGGCCACGAAGACCCCACTAAGCCAGAATCCGCCCACAACTGGGATGCCCTTGCCAAAGGAACAAGCACCCTTGTTTTCTTCATGGGCATGAAAAACCTCCCCTATATTGCGGAAAAACTGACTCAGGCAGGAATGCCCGCTTCTACCCCCGCGGCCCTTGTACACTGGGGCACCACCAGCCGCCACCGCAGTTTGGTATCAACCCTTGAAAACTTGCCCAGCGAAGCGGAAAAACAAAACTTCACCGCCCCTAGTCTTATCATCGTCGGCGGCGTTGTGACCCTGCATGACAAACTTAACTGGTTTGAACAACTGCCCCTTCTCGGCAAAACTATTGTCGTTACACGGGCCCGTGAACAAGCCAGCGCCTCGGCTGACCTTATGACCTCTCTCGGGGCCGAAGTTATCCAGTTCCCCACCATTACCATAGAACCGCTCAAAGATTATGACGAGGTACAAGCCGAACTCGCCAAACTGAGCGAATATAACTGGGTTATCTTCACTTCTGTCAACAGCGTGCGCCATTTTTGGCATCAACTTGGCCTAGCGGGGAAAGACAGCCGAGCCCTTGGCTCCTGCGCCATCGCCGCCATTGGGCCAGCCACTGCCAAAGCTCTGCAAGACAAAGGCATTGTACCTGATTTTATTCCTGAAAAATTTGTGGCAGAAGATATCGCCGATGGGCTCCTTAAACTTGGTATGAAAGGCAAAAATGTTCTCCTGCCTCGTGCCCGCGTGGCTCGCGATGTTCTGCCCGAAGCCCTAGAAAAAGCAGGCGCTACCCTTAAAGTACTGCCCATTTACGAAACCCTGCCTTGCGCCAAAAACCAAGAACGAGTGCTCTCTGCCATTGCGGAAAATAGCCTCGACTGCATTACCTTTGGCTCTTCTTCTACAGTCACCAACTTCCTCTCCCTCGTGCCCGTGGAGACACTCAAAAAACATCCGGAAATTAAACTGGGATGCATCGGCCCTGTGACGGCCAAAACCCTCAAAGAAGCGGGCCTTGAGTGCGACATTATGCCCGAAGATTATACTATTCCGGCTTTGGTAGAAGAACTGGTAAAAAAACTGTAAGCGGAATGAGGGGCTCTGCCCCTCATACTCCCTGCAAAGGGTATGATACCCTTTGAACCCCTTTACTCCCTTATGCTTTTTCCAAAAATATAAGGGAGAGAATAAGTATCAATAAAAAAACCACCATTCCTATGGTGGCTGAGAGACAATTCTTTCATAACGATGGAAAGCTACCTAGAGGGATACAAGGGAGATCATTTCCCTTGTCGGGGCTTGGGGCAGAGCCCCAAAAGACAAAGCTACTCCCTGAACAAATCAACCCGCCCACACCAAGTCACTATGCCCACAGTAACGGAATTGCCAAATCTTTCTTCTCCCCTTATGGAGGCACGCAATGTATGGCGCTATTTTACCCGCTCTGCTGGCTTTCTCTCGCGCAAAAAGCCCTTTGCCGCTGTTCATGATGTTTCTTTGCAGGTAAAAAAAGGCCTGACCTTAGGTATTATCGGCGAATCGGGGTGTGGCAAATCTACCTTGGGTAAGATGCTGGCGGGTCTGCTTCCGCCGTCAACAGGCGAAATTGTCATTAACGCTTCTCCCGTATATACCACAGCCCCCCGAGGCGGTTTCGCGACTCTCCCCCATGAGGTTTGCAAAACCGTTCAAATGATTTTTCAAGACCCCAACGCCTCCCTCAACCCCAGAATGCGCATCGGGAAAAGTGTCGCAGAACCGCTACAATGCCTTTACCCCGAAATCAGCTCAGCCGAACGCGCCAAAAGAGTGCAGAAAATTCTTGCTGAAGTAGGCATCTCCCCGGACTACGCCAATCGCTACCCTCACGCCTTTTCTGGCGGTCAACGCCAACGCATAGCCATCGCCCGCGCCCTCGTCACGAATCCATCGGTCATTGTCTGCGACGAACCTACTTCATCGTTGGATTCATCCGTTCAGGCGCAGGTTCTCAACCTCTTGGACACCAGCCAAAAACGCTATGACGTGGCCTATGTTTTCATCTCTCATGACCTCGCTGTGGTGCGCCACATGAGCGACGAGGTGGCGGTCATGTATAGTGGCGCCATTGTGGAACAAGGCCCGGCAGAAGAGGTTTTTTCCAACCCTGCCCATCCCTACACTCACCTGCTCCTTGATTCCGTCCCATCCTTAACGACATTCAAGCGCCCATCAGAAGACTTGTCGAATCCCAAGGGCACTGCCCAAGTAAAGAAAGATTCCGCAGAGGCCACTAAGCAGTTTCAGTCTGACAAAACACCCCAAGCTGACGAGTCATCCCTGACAGATGAGCCCCAAGGCTGCCCTTTTGCGCCCCGTTGCCCCAAAACCATGGAACGGTGCCACAGGGATTTTCCAGCCCTGAGCCTCCTTAACAATCGCAAGCCTTCTCCTCAGCCTGCTCAATCTCCGCACTCAAACTTCATAGCAACGGATTCGCTAACACCTGACTGTCTAGATTCTGATGTTTCAACCCCTGCTAGCGTAATTTCTGCTCAACCAAGCTCTCCCAATACAGGTTTTTACACCCGAGACTCTCGCCCTCACCTGGTTCGTTGTTTCCTTGCCCAATAAGGTTCTGCTTAAAAACACGGTTCTTTTACCGCCTGCGAGGTGAGAGAAATCAACTATTTTCCCCCCCATGGGTTCGAAACCAAACCATAACGACAGCCCCAAGGGCGGCCAAGCAAGCCATCACTCTAAAGGCCGTGGGCCAGCTAAATCGTTCAATCAAGATTCCCATGAGCACAGGCCCCAAAAATAGCCCCATATTTTGACCAACGGTTATAAGGCTTACCACCACCCCGCCCAAACCGGGGTCATCCACTATTTCCGTTGCCACAGCATAGGTGACCGTTGGAATAGCTATACAGAAAATCCCTACCAGCACCAGAAGCACCATGAGCAAGGCCCCTGTGGCGCCGGGGATAAAAAAATAACTACCAGCGCAAATAAGCATGGCGAAAAAAATAACACCCCTACGCGAACCAAGCTTGTCCGAAACCATACCGCTCAAAAACGAAGAGGGAATATTGATGAAGCTAATAAGACTGACCAGACTCGCGGCCAAGGCAAGGCCGTACCCCAACTCACTGGTTAAATAGGTCGGCCAAAAAACAAAGACCCCGGTGTAGGGCAACATAAACAAGGTGTACGCCACCAACAGAATCCAGACACGTTTATTGGCAAATAAGAGCCGCAAGGAAGGCTTTGTCTCTTCTTCCGTTTCGCCCTCGCCATACCTCTTTTCCAGCTGTTTAAAGGTAACAAGCCACAAAGCCAGCATTGCCAGGCAAAAAATGACACCCCACCACCAGACGCCTTGCCAGCCCCATGCTTCGGCCACATGCGGCGCGGCGTTTAGGGTAGCCAGCTCTCCTAAAGAAACATAGAGGCACATAATACCCATGGGAGCGCCTCTTTTCTCTGGCGGAAAAACCAGCGCCACAGCCATAATCCCTATAATCGACAACAGGGCCATGCCTATGCCTTCGATGAGCCTCCCGAAAAGTAAAATGGCATATACTCCGCTTGCCAACCCCACCAGCGCTCCTGCTATAAGGCAAACCACCGCTAAACCACCCGAAGCATAGATACCTATCCGTCGAATAAGAATTGCGCCGGGAACAGCAAGGAAAATTCCTGAAAAGGAAAATACCGCCATGAGTGTTCCTGCCCTCGCTTCGCCTATGCTCAAATCATTCATGAGCACAGGAATAATGGGCTGTACTTTAAATAGGCAAATCGAAGCGGCCAAGCAGGTTAATAAAGCGATGAAGACCACCGCCCAGGGCTTAAGATACACTGGCAGGGGTGATACCGATCGGATGTCCATATGAGCCTCCTTTGTTACCATATAACCAAGCCACGGGAAGATACCCAACGGCTAAAGAACAAAAACGGAGCTGGAACCTGATAGCCAAAAGCGGAAGAGGTGAGGATATGAGGTCGATGTGAGTCAGAAAAACTATCGAGGGGATAATAGTATTATGGATAAAAATATATACAAGGGAAAGGATGAACGCAGAAAAACTCTCATGTTCACTCACCCTATCCATCTCCCTTTTTTTTGGCAATCTTTTCCTTGCCTAGTTTGCCAGACCAACCCCCTTGTTGACGGACAACCAACTAGCGGGACAACGGCCTTCAACCATAATAGCCTCCAGCCATACGCCTCTACAGACTGGCTCATGGATGGCGAGGTGACGATTGTCCGCCCTAACGACTCTGTCCTTAGTAGAACAAGGCTATTAAGTCCTTGCTAAAACTCTCTTCTTTAGCTTGCATAAAAAAAATGCTAGTTTAAAAACCCAAGGGCCCTGCGCTGTTAAAGCCCTTGCCTATTACCGTAGAAAGGAATGTATTATGAGCAACACCATCGCCCTCTCCAAAATCATTGAGACCATCATGTTTGAAAACTGGCTCCGCTTTTACTTCATTCATGAGGCCGACAATAAAGATCTCATTATCCGTATCCCTGAAAAGGGGATGTCCATGATAGAAAAATCGCACCCCCAGCTTGCCGGCCTTGCGGAAATCCTTAATAATAAGGTCATCACCCACGAGTCCTCAATGCAGGCCGTGTGTGTTCATGTGGCGGCTTCTTTGTCCACCAGCGTGCCCGACAGCGTTGTTGAAAAAACATTCGGCAGTCCCGAATTTCAGCTTGAAGTCAACCTCTTCGGAACATGGGTCCAATCCCACGAAGCCCAGCTTGACGAAAGCTTCTTCCCCTTTGAAGAGTGGCTGGCCCTGTTTAAAAAATGGCGGGAATCCGACAAAGTTCAACAGCACGTTGAAGAAATCAACAGCACCTTGTCCCACACTGCCACAACAGGCACCAATGAAATGCAATAGCTCCATGCGCCGCCCCCTTCCAAGCCTGCTTCAGCTTTCGCGCCTTGCCATCCAGCAATGCCTTAGCTGGTGGCTTGCCCCTGTGCCCCAATCCGCCAAGAACGGGGGACACTCCCCAACAGCGCGTGGTGACAAAGCCTTCTTGACTCCCCTGGCTCCCTTTGAAGTGTCCTCCTTCACCCTTGTGGACGGCACCTGCGGCAACGGGTACGACACCCTCTTTTTAGCCGAAACAGCCAGTCTCTTTCTAACATCCCACCCTCAAATACAAGTCAATCTTCTGGCCTTTGATATTCAAGCCACGGCCGTGGCCGCAACACAAAAGCGCCTGAATAACAAGAGCTTTCCACAAAATCTTACCCTCTCCTACTTCAATCAAGGACACGAACACGCCGCGAACCATTGTCCGTCCAATGCCCCTCCCATTCTTGCTGTGTATAATCTTGGTTTTTTACCGGGAAGTGATAAAGCCATTATCACCACACCAGACAAAAGCCTCGCCTCCTTTGAAGGGCTTCTCCCCCTCATGCTTCCTCGGGGCATGTTTGTTATCCACGCTTACGGAGGACACGAAGGCGGACGCAATGAAGTTGAGGCGGTTCGTCACTGGGCGGCCTCTCTCCCCGAAGACCAATGGACGGCTCGCTGCTATGAAACCATCACCCCCGTTAAAAATCCCGAAAGTCTCTTTATTATCGAAAAATTACCCTAACCTACTCCCCAACATGATCACGGCCTTTGCTCCTCGGGCTCTGCCACGGACTCCCGCAAGGCCTCGATATTTTCACACTATCCTGTAAACCCGAAGGGTATTATATACTTAGTGATTTAGCTAAAATACTTGCCGAGCATCTAGCCTCGCCAGGAAGCTCTAAAGAAATAGTCCTCTCAAAGAATCTTGCAACAAACCGCCCCCACTAATCCCCAAAACCCACTCCCTCACTCCACACCAACGAAGCAAGGAATAACCAGCCTTTGCTTATCAAAACACCCTTACTGCATCAGGGTTGTTGCGCGCTATGCCCTTCCCCAAGCTTAGAGCAGAACCCCAAAAAACCAAACACCCACCTCTGTCAGACTATTTTATTTTCAAGGCTTGCTTTTTTATTAAATCGGACTTATTTAGTCCATAAGGCAGATTGCTTAATTTAATCTTAAGGAGACTACCATGGCCAATGTTCTGGTCGCCTATGGTTCTAGCACTGGCAACACGGCTATTGTTGCTGAAATGGTTGCTTCCCAGCTTCAAGCGCATGGGCACACTGTTACTGTGCAAGATGTAGCAAAACTCACCCCTCATAATCTTTGTGACTCCTACGATGCCATCCTTTTTGGCTGTTCCACCTGGGGGTATGACGAGATTGAATTTCAGGCCGATTTTGATTCTTTTTATGAGGACTTCGGTGAGATTGGCGCCGAAGGCAAAAAAACCGCTGTTTTTGGTTGCGGCGAAGTAACCTACCCCTATTTTTGCGGCGCTGTTGATGAAATTGAAGAGCGGCTTGAAAGCCTCAAGGCCACTCTGATGACAAGCGGCCTCAAAGTAGACGGAAACCCACAAGATATGGCCGAAGACATCCACTCATGGGCTGGCGACGTTCTCAAAGCCCTGTAATATATTTTGTTGAGGTCTCCCTTCAATTGTGACTAACCCTCTAACTCCCCCCCCTTTAAGGAAGCAGGTCCTCTGCTTCCTTTTTTAATGCTTTCCTTGCTATCCACCTCATGAACAGCTATATTCCCTTCGTTAGCAAGGAGTTTTTATGAAACGTTCACATTCCCTTTCCCTCATTATCATGGGGTCCTTACTTCTCCCCGCCTGTGGGCAAGAACCTCAGAGCGCTCAAGAAGAGCTGTTCGCGACCTTTACCTCAGTCCAAGAATGCGACGCCAGCGGTCTTTTCAGTGAAAAAGAATGCCGGGACCTCGCCATTGCCGCTGTGGCTCAATCTCCCCGTTTCGCCTCTCAGGCTGAATGCGAAGAAGCCTATGGCCCCGAGCAATGTAATTATGTCAAAGACCTTAATGCCGATATTCCCCCTACCTCAGAACAAGTCGTTGAACGCACCAGCGGTTCCATGTGGATGCCCATGATGATGGGCTATATGGCTGGACGCATGTTAGGCGGCGGCGGATATATGCAAGGCTCCCAGCCTCTTTATAAAGACCCCACAGCGCCCAAAGGTTCAACCTCCTACCGCACGGCTGGCGGCGATGTTGTTCGCCCCGATGCCAAAGGTCGCGTTACAAACCCACCCGCGAAAATAAAACAAAGTCTGAGCCATAACGCTAAACCCGTCATGTCCAGAGGCGGCGCCTCACGTGGCAAAGGCGGTTTTGCAGGAAGTTCCCGCTTTGGCGGAAGCATGGGCTCATGAGGCGCCTCACCCTCCCCAAAAGGAATAACTGGCGTGAAATTGCCGAAACTCACGGGTTTCACTTCCACCATGTGGATGGCGACCTCTACTGGGACGAATCGGTATGCTACGCCTTCAGTCTGCGTGAAATAGAAGAGGACCTTGAAGACCCTGCTCAGGAATTGCACGACATGTGCCTTGACCTGGTCAGCGAAATTGTCGGTAGCGAAGAGCTTTTACAAAAACTCGCCATCCCCTCAACCATGTGGGATATGGTGCGCGACAGTTGGCAACGAAACGAACCCAGCCTTTACGGAAGGTTCGACTTTGCCTATGACGGTCACGGCCCTGCCAAGCTTTATGAATACAACGCCGACACCCCGACCTCTTTGTATGAAGCCGCCTATTTCCAATGGCTTTGGCTTGAAGACGCCCTCAAACAGGGTCTTGTTCCCCAAGACGCCGACCAGTTCAATTCTATACAAGAACGTCTCATTGAGGCGCTGGCCTCTTTTGCCATTCCCTCCCCCATGCATTTTGCCAGCGTGAAAGACTCTGAAGAAGACAGAGCCACAGTAGAATACGTCCGCGACTGCGCCGCGCAAGCGGGGATCAACACAAGCCAGCTGTATATTGAAGACATCGGCGTTGATGATAACGGGCAATTCGTAGGGGTCTCCAATGAAGCTATTCATTGGCTTTTTAAGTTATACCCATGGGAACATATGGTGCGCGACTCTTTCGCCCCCTATCTGCCCCAGTGCGACACCACCTTCCTCGAACCAGCCTGGAAAATGGTTCTCTCCAACAAAGGCATCCTGCCCCTCCTGTGGGAACGCCACCCAGAACACCCCAACCTCTTGCCCTCGTGGTTTCATGACATTGACACCGCCCCTCCCGTGAGCGATTTTGTTATCAAGCCCCTTCTCTCGCGCGAAGGCGCCAATATCCATGTTTTCAAAGACTATAAGCAAGCCTTTGTGTCCGAAGGGCAGTACGGCGATGAAGGATTCATCGGTCAAGCCCTCTGCCCGCCTCCCTTCATTAACGGGCACGGCCCGGTCTGCGGCGTCTGGATAGTCAATAACCTCTCCTGCGGCCTTGGCGTGCGTGAAGACAACAGTCCCATCACAGGCAATAACGCCCGCTTTGTGCCCCATATTATTGCTGAAGAGTAAACCTTATTAAAAAGGGAAGGCTCTGCCTTCCCTAACCCCATCCGCCAAGGAATTTCATTCCTTGGAACCTGTTCTCTCACCCCTCCCTCTCCCCCTTTTTTGCTTTTCAAAGCGAAAAACAAAAAAAGACAAAAAATTCAAAGGCCTTGATATCCTTTGCAGGGAGTATGAGGGACAGCGTCTCTCATACAAAAATTCCCGCTGTTATTTGCATAACAGCGGGAATCAGCTTATTCTTTTTTACAACAGCTTAAACGCGCAGGCTTCCCCGGTATTCATCAAGGGATTCAATGCCGAATTGCTTCATAAGCTCTGGCAATTCAGTGGTGAGACTAAAGGCCGTATCAGGACGCACAAAGCTTCCTGTGCCAACCTGAATAGCCGTCGCGCCAACAAGGATATACTCCAGCACATCCTGAGCCGTAGTAATACCGCCCACCCCAATGACGGGAATATCAACCGCGCGGGTGACTTCCCAAACGCAACGCAAGCCAACGGGCTTAATAGCAGGGCCTGACAGTCCGCCAATAATGTTGGACAGGTACGATCTGCGTCTTCTTGCGTCAACGGCCATACCCCGCACCGTATTGATGCAGGAAAGGGCCGTGGCGCCAGCCTCTTCACAGGCTTTGCCAATGAGGCCGATATCTGTGACGTTGGGCGAAAGCTTCACTATAACAGGCAAAGAAGTGTTCTTTACCACAGTCTCGGTCACCTTGGCCGCCATGACGGGGTCATGCCCAAAGGCAGTACCGCCATCTTTTACGTTGGGACAAGAAACGTTCACCTCAAGGGCGGTCACACCATCCACCGTAAGCATTTCCGCCAGAGTCGCGAACTCCTCCAGCGTGGTGGCGTACAGGTTCGGGATAATAGCCGCTTTCTTTTCAGCCAAACGGGGTAAAAGTCCGCGCAAAAATAGCTTTACACCGGGGTTTTGCAAGCCAATGCAGTTCAGCATGCCCGAAGGACTGTCGGCGATTCGAGGCATAGGGTTCCCGTCACGGGCTTCCAGCGAAAGACCTTTAACGACAATCCCGCCTAGAACATTCAAATCACCATAGGGTTCGAACTCAAAGCCAAAACCAAAGGTACCCGAAGCGGTCATGATGGGGTTTTGCAGGGTGAAGCTTCTGCCGTTTCCGGCCAGAGTAACTTCAAGGGGATTCTTTCCGGCGTGACTCATAGTTCCACCTCCTCTGACCAAAAGTTCGGCCCACGGCTACACACCTGAACGAAGGCCGGGCCCATGGGGCCCCCTTCGGACTGGGGAACCTTCACCACGCAACCAAGGCAAGCACCAACACCGCAGGCCATGCGGTTTTCCATACAAAGTTGGGTTTTAACCTTATATTTGGCGGCGAGAGATTGCACGGTTTTCATAAAAGGGAGGGGACCACAAGCAACGACCAGGCCTGTTTTCGAGGGGCTTTGCTCTACAGCTTTGGCGTGTTGAGCCATGCGATCTTCAATTCTGGCAATAAATTTCTCTAAGTCACCGGGCGCGCGTTCCCAAAAATCATCCACAACGATTTTTTCGTTGAGGCTATACATGGGATACGAATCCAGCGGGGCCACGTGTCCAAATTCCATGGAAACGTTCCAAGGCGTTGGGTGCTCTTCAACATAGCCCACAAAAGGAGCAACGCCCACACCACCTGCCAGCAAGAGGGTCGGCCCGTCTTTTTCAATGGCTATGGAGTTACCCAAGGGCCCCCAGATATCCAAAGCATCGCCCACAGATAACTGAGCGAGCTCGCTAGTGGCTCTTCCGGTTACTTGAAAAAATAACACAAGGTTTTGGGCCGCCACCCGACAAATGGAAAAAGGGCGGGCCAAAAGGGAATTTTGGGGGCCGGGCTTGCGAATCATCACAAACTGGCCGGGCTTCCAGGTTCCCCACTCGGGGAGCTTTAAGCGCAAAGCATAGAGCTGTCTATCACCTTCGCCAAAGGGAACAAGGTCCAACACGGTTGTTTGCGCTAAAGTTGGTTTACTTCTACTTGATTGACTCATAACCTTCCTATCACTACACTAAAAGTTGCTAGAAGCAATTTTTTCAGATAAAAAAACGCTGTCAGTAATTATCGGCGCCAGCCCTGCCTTGGCTTTTACGTTAGGGGAAAAAACAAACAGCCCGTAAAAGGGCTCCCCCCAATGGGCACCGCTGAATTAAAGACAACTTTCCCATATACAAAATTTTCATCAAACTACTGTGTAAGCTTTTTTATTAAATAATTCAAGTTTTTAATTTCACAAGCTTCTCGTGCTGTCCCTAAGCATTCATTTTACATTAGAGGTTATTATGGCGCTTCCTAAAGGCCCTTCAAAAAAAGCATCCGCTCAAAACAAGGTTAAGGGCAAAGCCAAAGGCCCAGCGGCTCGCCGCAATATGCGCCGGCATCTTGAAGCTGTTTCTGCGAAAACACAGCCAGCCCCATCAGACGCTGGTCAACATCTCGTTGCCAACGCTCAGGCGGAACACGCCCCTTCTCATGGTTCTTCCGACAACGCCTTGTGTCCAAAAGATGGATCCAATGGGCAAAGCCTGACAGACGGACAAGGACTAACAAGCGAGCAAGAGCGGACGAAAGAAAACAGCGGCCCTTTGCCAAAGCCCGAAATTCTTGCCCCCGCTGGTGATATGCCTGCTGCCCTTGCCGCCCTCGCCGCCGGAGCCGACGCTGTCTACCTAGGTCTCAAGCATTTTTCGGCTCGCATGCAAGCAGAAAACTTCAGTATAACGGATGTGGCGCGGCTCACCGACCTCGCTCACGAGCATGGGCGAAAAATCTACGTTACTCTCAACTCTTTGGTAAAGCCCAACGACATTCACGCCAGTTTTCGCCTTATCAAGCGCCTTGCCCTTGCCGCCCGCCCTGATGCCCTTATTATTCAAGACCCCGGCATCATTCCTCTGGCTCTTGAGGCTGGCTTCCAAGGCGAACTGCACCTTTCGACCTTGGCGAATATTACCCACCCCAAAGCCATGCAAACTGCCAAAGAACTGGGAGCGCACCGCATCATTCTTCCCCGTGAATTGAGCTTTGAGGAAATTCAACTCATGGGCCACAGTCGCCCCCAAGACCTCGACCTCGAACTTTTTGTTCATGGCGCGCTCTGCTACTGCGTTTCAGGTCGGTGCTGGTGGTCAAGTTACATGGGAGGGAAAAGCGGCCTTCGCGGACGCTGTGTTCAACCCTGCCGGCGGGTCTACACCCAGCGCAAACAAACAGGCCGATTCTTCTCCTGCTTGGACTTGTCGCTGGCTTCCTCGGTGCGTCAACTCCTCGACGTTCCCGGCATCCGTTCGTGGAAAATCGAAGGACGCAAAAAAAGCCCGCACTACGTCTATAATGTTGTTCAAGGCTATCGTTTATTGTGTGACGCTCAAGAAACCACCCCCGCCCTCATAAAAGAAGCGGAAGAGCTTTTCACCCTGGCCCTTGGCAGACAGCGCACACCAGCCCTGTTCAATTCTCTCAAAGACTTGTCCCCCAACCTCTCTAAAGAGGCGCGCCAGTCGCACACTGGCTCGGGGCTCTTGGTGGGCTTTACGGTGCGCCACGACCTTCAGGAAGGCGGCCTGCCGGGTTCTCGTCCCACCTTCAGCATTACCCCTAACACCCCTTTAATTGCCAAAGATTTTCTTCGTGTCGGTCACGAAGATGAGAACTGGCACTGCACCATTACTGTGCCTCGGGCCGCAACGGAAGGAGTTCAGTTCACCCTGCCTCTGCCCCACCAAAAACTGCCCAGAAACGGAACTCCTGTTTACCTTATCGACAGGAAAGAGCCCGCTATCCAAGAAGCCATTGCCTCGTGGGAAAAGCGCCTTGCCAAACATTCGCCCCAAAAAGCCCGAGACCAGAAAGAATCCGCCGAAGCACCGGAACAGCATGATATCGGCCCCGTCACAACCCTTTCGGCTCCTCACGAACTCACAACGCAAGGCTCCGCAAGAACACGCAAGCTGTCCATCCTTGTGCGCAGTTCTTTACCGCAGGGCAGAGAATCCAAAGAAGACATCCGCCCCGGCGCCGTCCAAGGTCTCTGGGTCTCCAGTAAAGCCATTCGAGATATTTCGAAAACCCTTTTCGACCGCATCTCCTGGTGGCTCCCTCCCGTTGTCTGGCCCAACGAAGAAGAATCCCTCATCCGCACCTTACGCTCAGCCACGCGTAAAGGCGCGCGCCATTTTGTATGCAACAGCCCTTGGCAAACGCGTCTCTTTGATCAACCGGAAAAGCTTTCGCTCACCGCGGGCCCTTTCTGCAACATTGCCAACGCCGCGGCCATATACGCCATGCGCCAGCTCGGCTTTAAAGGTGCCATTGTCAGCCCGGAACTTAGCGGCGAAGAGTTTCTTTCCCTCCCCTCCCAAAGCGCGCTCCCCCTCGGCATTGTTATTGACGGCTGGTGGCCCATGGGTATTTCACGTTTTTCAACGGCGGGAACAAAGTCCCACCAGCTCTTTTCAAGCCCCAAAGGCGAAGATTTCTGGCACCGCCAATACGGACAAAACGCTTGGGTTTACCCCGCGTGGCCCTTGGATATCTCAGACAAACAGCACCTTTTGGAACAGGCGGGTTACACCACCTTTATTACTTTACAAGAACACCCGCCCCACGCCCTCAAAACCCCCAAACGCACCAGCCAATTTAACTGGGACTTGGGATTGTTATAAGGAAAGGGTGGCTTCCCAAACCCAACCACATTGAGCTTTACTGAGGTTTTTACTGCGGCTTTGTGAAGACCATCCACTCAAGCAGCCCTTAGTAAAGCTCTGGCTCAAGCACAACAAAAAGTAGAGTCCCCCTTGTTCCCCCTTAGCTCCCTTGTGGTTTCATGAAAAGCATAAGGGAGAGCGCAACCCTTTAATGGTTTCTTGTGAAAATTTTCCATCAACGCAAGAACCTTCCCGCATCCAATGAACCCTCAATTCAGTGCAACCCATAAACCCAGAGCCTAGGCAAAACAAAGGATTTTAAACAGATTAATTTTCCATAGTCCTCATTAGGTCCATTCCACCTGCTCCCCACAGGGCGGTCATGGGAAAGCATCAGCCTTGCGCTCTTCTTCCACAGACTATTTTGCTTACTCGCCCTTGCATATGAGCTTTTTTTCACTTTCAACGAACTTAAAAACTACAATATTCCAAGAGGCTTAAAGCAGGTAAATCTAAAAAAACAAAGATTTCTCATGCGAATTTTAAATTGTATCTGTTTTTTAGCGTGCATTTAATATAATTCTACAGTATACTTCGCATCAGTTTTTATTACCCACAAATAGTTTTAGCAAAACTTATCCCACCCCTTCTTTTCTCGTTCTGGCCTAAAGCTATTTCCACAAACAACATCCTCTACAAGGAGTCTTTTATATGAGTAATATGAAAACTATGGATGGTAACACCGCTGCCGCGTATATTGCGTACGCCCTTAGCGACACCGCTGCCATTTACCCTATCACCCCTTCCTCCAACATGGCTGAAGAAGCCGACGAATGGGCCGCTCAAGGCAAAAAAAATATATTTAATCAGGTTGTTCAAGTAAAAGAATTGCAGTCAGAAGCCGGCGCCGCTGGCGCTGTTCACGGCTCCCTTGCCGCTGGTGCTCTTACTTCTACCTTCACAGCCTCTCAGGGTCTTCTCCTGATGATCCCTAACATGTACAAAATGGCTGGCGAACTTTTGCCCGCTGTTTTCCACGTAAGCGCCCGCGCCATCGCCACCAGTGCTCTCTCCATTTTTGGTGACCACCAGGACGTTATGGCCGCTCGCCAAACGGGTTTTGCCTTCCTCGCTTCTTCTTCAGTGCAAGAATCCATGGACCTTGGTCTTGTGGCTCACCTTGCCGCCATTGAAGCCAGCGTACCTTTCTGTCACTTCTTTGATGGTTTCAGAACTTCTCACGAAATTCAAAAAATCAAAGTTATCGACTACAAAGACATCGACAAAGTCGTCAACCACGACAAAATCGCTGAATTCCGCGCCAACGCCATGCATCCTGAGCATCCCGACCTTCGCGGTACAGCCCAAAACCCCGACATTTACTTCCAGGGTCGCGAAGCCCAAAACCCTTACTACGATGCTGTTCCCGGCATTGTCATCCAGCAGTTGAAAAAGCTTGAGTCCATCACGGGCCGCAAATACAAGCTCTTTGACTATGTTGGCTGTCCTAACGCCACCCGCGTTATCGTAGCCATGGGTTCTGCTTGCGAAACCATTGAAGAAGTTGTTCATCACCTGAACGCCAAAGGCGAAAGCGTCGGTCTTGTAAAAGTTCGTCTCTATCGTCCTTTCTCTGTTGAGCACCTCCTGCAAGCCATTCCCGCTACAGCCGAAACCATCACTGTTCTCGACCGCACCAAAGAACTTGGCGCCATTGGCGATCCTCTCTATCTCGACATCGCCACCGCTTTCATGGAAAGCGCTCAAATGCCAACTCTTATCGCCGGACGCTACGGCCTTGGTTCCAAAGAGTTCACCCCCGCCATGGTCAAAGCTATTTTTGACAACATGCGCGCCAATACTCCTAAAAACCACTTCACCATCGGTATTGAAGATGACGTTACCTTCACCTCCCTTGACATTGAAGGCGAAATCAACACCGTTCCCGAAGGCACCGTACAATGTAAATTCTACGGTCTTGGCGCTGACGGTACCGTTGGCGCGAACAAGCAAGCCATTAAAATCATCGGCGACAACACCGACATGTTCGCTCAAGGATACTTTGCCTACGACTCCAAAAAGTCCGGCGGCTTCACCGTATCCCACCTGCGCTTTGGTAAAGCCCCCATTACCTCAACCTACCTTGTAAACCATGCCGACTATGTTGCTTGCCATAAGTCTTCTTATGTTACGCAGTACAACATCCTCGACGGTATCAAGGAAGGCGGCGTTTTCGTTCTGAACTCCCACTGGTCTGTAAAAGACATGGACAAAGAGCTCCCCGCTTCCATGCGTCGCACCATCGCCCAGAAAAAACTGAAATTCTACAACGTTGACGCTGTTAAAGTTGCGGCGGAAGTTGGTCTTGGCGGTCGCATCAACATGGTTATGCAAACTGCTTTCTTCAGACTTGCCAACGTGCTTCCCTTTGAAGAAGCCATTAAGCTCCTGAAGGAGTCCATCAAAGCCACCTACGGCAGCAAAGGCGACAAGATTGTTGAAATGAACTGGGCCGCCGTTGATAAAGCTGTTGACGCCCTCAAGGAAGTAAAATACCCCGCAGCTTGGGCCAAGCTCGAAGACACTGACGCATGCTGCACCAGCGCATCTGATAATGTTGGTTGCAACTGCTGTGGCGACGAACCCGAATACATCACCGAATACATTCGCCCCATTCTTGCTCAAGAAGGCGACAAAATTCCCGTATCCCAGATGGCCCCCAATGGTATCGTGCCCCTCGGCACCGCTGCTTTTGAAAAACGCGGCGTAGCCATTAAGGTTCCCCACTGGATTGAGGAAAACTGCATTCAGTGTAACCAGTGTGCCTTCGTTTGCCCCCACGCCTCCATCCGTCCTTACCTCGCTAGCGAAGAAGAACTGGAAGGCGCGCCTAAGTCTTTCACAACCTTGAAAGCCATCGGTAAAGGTCTTGAAGGCCTCAAATACCGCATTCAAGTTTACTCCCAAGACTGTCAAGGTTGCGGTTCTTGCGCTGAAACATGCCCTGCTAAGACCAAAGCCCTTGAAATGCGCCCCATCGAAGAAGAACTTGGCGAACAAGTACCTAACCTGGCCTTCGCAGAAGAAAACATCTCCATTAAAGACGATCTCCTGCCTCGCAACCAGCTCAAAGGTTCCCAGTTTGCCCAGCCCCTCCTCGAGTTCTCCGGCGCTTGCGCTGGCTGCGGCGAAACTCCTTATATCAAACTGGTTACCCAGCTCTTCGGCGAACGCATGATGATTGCCAACGCCACGGGTTGCTCCTCCATCTGGGGTGCCTCAGCGCCAACCATTCCATACACCGTTAACAAAGAAGGCTTTGGCCCTGCATGGGGTAACTCCCTCTTTGAAGACGCCGCGGAATACGGCTTTGGTATGAACATGGCCTTTGTTCAGCGTCGCAACAAGCTTGTTGACGTTGTGAACGAAGCCCTCGCCGGCAAGTTGCCTGCCAACCTGAAAAAAGCCCTCAAAAACTGGGTCGAAAACGCTGATAACGCCGAGTTGTCACGTCAATACGGCGATGAAGTTATGGGTCTGCTTGACCATGACGCTGTAGACGCCAACCCTGCTTTGTATGATGTTGTCGAACACTCCGACATGTTCATCAAAAAATCCATGTGGATTTTCGGTGGTGACGGTTGGGCCTACGACATCGGCTTTGGCGGTTTGGATCACGTTCTCGCTTCCGGCGAAGACATTAACGTCTTTGTTATGGATACCGAAGTGTACTCCAACACCGGTGGTCAGTCCTCCAAGGCTACCCCCCTCGGCTCCATTGCCAAGTTTGCCTCTGCTGGTAAGCGCGTAGGCAAAAAAGACCTTGGTCGCATCGCCATGAGCTACGGTTATGTATACGTTGCCTATGTTTCCATGGGCGCCAACAAAAACCAGCTCATCAAAGCCCTGCAAGAAGCCGAAGCCTACAAAGGGCCTTCCCTCATCGTGGCTTATGCTCCTTGTATTAACCAGGGTATCCGCAAGGGTATGGGCAAGAGCATGGAACAAAGCAAGCTTGCTGTTGAGTCCGGCTACTGGCCTCTCTATCGCTTTAACCCCGATCTCGTGGCCCAAGGCGAAAACCCCCTCACTGTTGAATACAAAGAGCCTAACGGAACCTTGCAAGAGTTCCTCTCTAGCGAAACACGTTATGCCCGTCTGGAAAAAGAGAACCCCGAAGCCTCTAAAGCGCTTCGTGAAGAACTCGAAAAACAGTACATCAACAGATTCCACTACCTTACTCAGATGGCTTCGCTCCCTGTCGATGCCCTCTACCCTGCAACCGCAGGTAAAAAAGCTGAGTAAGCTTAGCTAAACCCAAAAGGCCCCGGTTCTACCGGGGCCTTTTTTTGTGCTTAAAGTTTGGTATAAAAAGGAGAAATATATTGAGGAAAGGCTCTGCCTTTCCTCATACCTATCCGCCAAGGGAGTTCCTCCCTTGGAACCCCGAAGACCTTATGTGTCCCAAAACCACAGCAAGACAAGGAACAGCGCAAGAATGATAAAGACGGCAAAATGAAGGCAAGGTTCCTAAGATAAAAGACACTCCCATCTCAGCGCTCTTCCCCTCCATCCCTTACTTCATCAATTCCCCCTCCAGAACGCAAAAGAAAAGAGGCTCCTTAACTGGCGAGTGCCCTAACCAGTTGAGAAAAGCCTCTTTTCTAACAGGGAAAGGCCTCTTGCGAGAGCCTTTACCTTATACACTTACACACACTAAACCTAGAAGAACAATCCCATTGACCTCTTACCACCGAACATTCGTCCATGGCAGGATGGTCAGTAAAGCGGCTTACAATGACGCGTTGCCACCATGAGCGGGCACAGCGTTCGAAACCTCATCTAATCCATTATCCTTTTGAAAACAATCGCCCTCCGCAGTTTCAGGCTCGCTCTTCCCTTTGTGATAAGAATACAGCATGGATAACGAGGTATAGACTACCACACACAAAACAAGGATACGCAAGGCTTCCATGGGCAAACCAATAACGAGCTGTGTGGCGATAACAACTCCGGCAATGCCAGAAACCATAATAGCCATGGCGGCTTTACGGTTATAGGTACCTTCTTTAATAAAACGCACCGAGGCCACGGGCATAAGCACAGCGCTTGACCCCATCATAAGGGGGAAGGCAATTAAGGGGTTCATGCCCATGAAATAGACCAATGCCATACAGGGGGCGTAAAGGCCGATCCCTGCCGTCATGAGGGCGCCAAGAATAAAGTTACAACCAACTGCCACAATGAGCTTCCACCCGGCAAGACCCGTGGCCGTGCCTCCGGCAGGGATAAGATTAGCCATACCAAGAATCATCATGACGGCTGTAATCATAAGGGCCACCCCAACAATGAGGCGAATGCGCTGTTCGGAAAACTTGGATACGATGCCCGCCCCGATATAAGCGCCAACGGCCGCGGCCAGAAGCATACTAAACAAGGTGAGGGGCTGAACCTCAACCTCTTTAATAAAAATCATCCCTTCCACAATGACGGGGATGGTCAGTCCAACGTTGAGCACACCGGGGATATGTTTATCCCGACACTGTTTAAAAATTTTCACCAGGGCGGTAATGGGAGCGAAGCTACCAATACCCATGGCGTCGATAAAGTTAGTGGTAAAGCCGATGGTGCAGGTTGTGCCCCATTTTGTTTCAGTTTCCAAAGCATGCCTGTGTATCCAATAGTCGCGTAAAAATAGCACCAGAAAGACGACTCCAAGCACAAACAAAATGCTGAAAACTATCATAGTCATATGACTCATTATAAAATCCATTTCCTACCTCTTCTGGCTAGTAAAAACATTGCATAGTAAACAAGGTGAATGTATTGGGAGAGGCCTTAATCGCCTGGCGAGGAGCCTTCCTGATACCCCCTTGCTCTCTGTCTTTATTTGAGAAAAAGCGCAGAAATGAAAAGTTCTCAAGGGGAAAACCCCTTGGGGAAGGAGAGCTTTCAGGGAAAATCTAGCGAGGAAAAACCTCCGCTGAAAATACCCTCTACTCCATTTAGCTACGCGCTTATCTCGCATACTGTTGAATCTGCTTTGGGAAGAAGGGACGGCACCGTGCAATACAGTGCCATTCCTTCATTTATAGTGCTACTTATGTTTATATTCGTAGGGCAGGGCCTGAACCTGACCAAAGTGGTCAAAGGTCATCAGGCATTCCAAGGCATCTTTTAAAATTCCCGTTTGCATGACCTTATCGTTCGGCGCGCCAGCGTTGGCTCCCATGGGAACCCGTGGAGAAACCACCCGCGGAGCTCCCTGTTGTTTACACACGGGGGGCAAGGCGGCGATCATGATAGTGGGGATACCTGCTTCTTCAATGGACCTCTGCGCAATCACGGCAGAGCGATGGCAGGTTCCTCAGCCAGCTGTGAGGACGCACAAATCGACGCCCTCGTTTTTAAAGATTCTGGCAATGGCGGGGCCTGTTTCATTTTTAAACTTGTCCACGTTTCCACCGCCACCCATGAAACCAACAAGGGTAGGAGCTACGCTACCGATAAAGCCTGCCTTAACGAGCTCGTTAAGGCGGTCAACGGGAAGCATGGCGTTAATATCTTTGTTTACGTCGCTGTTATCATAACCACCGTGGGTGACCATCATGTCAGCGGTTCTAGCGTTACTGGGAATTTCGCGAATGCTAAAGTCGCCAGCAGGGTAAAAAGGAGTTTGACTTTTCAAGTGAATGCCACCTGCTGTTGCAAAGGCAACGCGGCTTTCACTTAACGCCTTGGTCACAGGGGTCCACACAGGCGGTGGAGTTGTGGGGGCAAACACTTCAGACTGAATGCCCGGGGTTATTGTTAATTGCATGATATATCTCCTGTCGTTTTTATATCGTTTTTAACTCTGGCGTAACTTACATAAATTTCAACTTCGTCACCAAGGGCCATGGCTCGGTCGGCAAAGAAGGAGCGCAGTGGCAAATGCACCATGCCCATTCGCCCCTTCAGCTCAATAACAGCGTTAATGTCTGTTATGTTAACGAGCCTGCCAGTGAGCAGTTTGGGGGTAAGTTCAATATTCATGGCGAGTACCTTATTTGCTGGCGGCTTCGACAAGTTTTTGGTTGGCAACGGGAACCGTGGGGGTCCAGCTATTTTCAGGAGCACCGATTTCAACGCCTGCCAGTTTATTTTTCAACATGGCCACGGCGCGCTCAGCGTCGGCGGCAATGAGGGTGTTTTCGCCAAGACGTTCTGATTCAAAACCTTCTTTGTCTTTATTCAGCTCAACGATGGCGTCCATATACTCGTTCCCTACGACCAGCTGGCCCTGATAGGCGGAATAGGTCACGCCAACGCTTTTAATGCCACGCATGCCCAGTTGTTCAATGTGGGAGGCAAAGTCGATGTGGTTGTTACCAAAGCCTTCGGTGGTCACAATGGCACCGTCGATGTTCATGGTTTCAGCCATGGCGCCAAGACGTTTGGAAACAAAGGTTTTTTCGTCGTTGGCCTGGGGGCTACCCACAAACACAACGCCAACCAAGTCCAGTTCAATGTCGTCTGCAATGCGGGCCAGCATGGGCTCGCGGAAATAGTGACGGGTCATTTCCTTGGAAGCAGGTCCAATGCAGCACAGGGCGTGAATGCCGCCATCGCGTACTTCGTTGGGAGTAAGAACAACGGGCACGTTACCAATATCAACGTTAGGACGACCACCGGGAACTCCAGCAGGTTCAGAGGGCAGGATAACGTTGTCGTGCATAGCGCCTTGGCCCATAATTTCTTTCACCAGTAAAACTCTGGGGCGGCCTTTACGCTTTACGTTGGTGTATTCTTCAACCAAAGCGGCATCTTGAGGGTCAAGGTGTCTGATGGCGTCGCGCACTTCCTGAATAATATGGTCACAGGCTGTATGAGCGGCCATGGGGCCACGACGTTCCATGCCTGTGAGGCGCTCAAGCACCACATGCACGCGCACGATAAAGTCATGAGTATCTGGGCAACCGGGACGGCCGAAAATAACGGTTTCGTCAAGGAATCCATCGCTGGAGCCAAATTCGTGAATCTGGGTTCCCTCTTCATCCATACCTGTCAACATAAACACCACGTCATTCAAAACGTTGGTTGTGCCGCTTCCCACTTCACCGTCAACTTTAGTGGCAACGGGAATCACGTCCATGACGGTTTCCGTGTGCACATGACGGTTGGAGGCGGGAATAACGTCAATGGTGAGTTTTTTGACAAGAGAAGAAAGGGCTTTGGCAGATTTCGTGGCATCTTTGCGAATGGTCAACACACCGTCTTTAAAGGATGTTTCTTTACCAATTTTAACATCGCTCACACTGAAAAAACGCTTTTGCAAAGTGCCGTATACTTCATCTTCAAGTACGGCTGTAGGAGCCTCGTTCACAGCAGGAATAGCAGCAACGGGAACGCTGGGGGCAACCGCGCCTGCACCGCCATACACAGCGAGGGGAATGGTTAAATCAAGGCCTGTAACCTGGTCGGCCTTAATATGGATAAAACCACCGCAAACATCAGCCACAGGAGCAACGGTGGAAGCCATCGCAGGGGTACCGGCTTGGACAACATCACTAGAGGCGGCTGCGGCAGGAGCAGCGGCTGGGGCTTGTACACCTTCAAGCATGTCGGCGGTTAAAGGAGTGAGCCCATCCACATCTTGGGTTAAGGTGGCGCCCATAGCGTCACCGATACACAAAACATCATCGGAGAGGGTAATGAGGCCGGAATCTTCAAGATCGGGGAAAATTTCAGGGTCTTCTAGCTCCGCGGGGCCGATAACAGTACCTTTGGTGGTTCTACAACAAACGACCGCAGGTCTATCTTTTAGCTTTTCAGCATGGGCTTTGGTCATGGACATGAGTTTGCTCCTTCCTTATGTAATTTCTATTTCTTTATGTTGATTAATTGCCAAGGGGCAGACGGCGTACCAAGCGTTTGCCCACTGTCCGCATAACATGATCCGTTTGGTGATAGACTGGCATTTTGAGCTTAGGAGCCACACACATAACCGTGTTGGAACAATCGCTACAGTTACCAATCAACAACACCTCGGCACCTTCGCGGCGCATTTCCATAATTTTTTCAGCCTGACCGGGACAATTACCGGGGTTTTCACACTTATAATTCCCTTTTACCAAGGCAGCCTGTTTGCAATGGCGCTCGCTGACAACCTTGGCGTTCATCTTCTTCGCCAAGTCGTGCATGCGTTCGGAGTTACCTCCACAGGCGCAAACCAACAGCCCTACGGGACGGCGCTCATTGACAAAATCGAGGGTCACAATGAGTCCGCCGGTGGGCTTGGCAATGACATCGTCAAGGGAGCAGGCTTTGCCTGTGAAAGGGCCACCCATAATGATTTCTCCGTACTTGCCCTCAATGCCGCCAGCCATGGCCAGCACTTCACTCACGCGCATTCCCAAAGGAACATTCAAAAACACTTGAGATTCAGGTCCGTTGGCGAGCTTGCCAGCCACTGTAAGGCTTTTGGTAATCATGGGTTTTTTATCTTCAACGGCTTCATGGAGGCGAAAAACTGTTTCAACGTTGAGAACAACGGCATCTGCTGCGCTGGGAAGTTCCTCAGGGCTAAGAAGAACACCCATAGCCTCCCTAATGAGTGCTCGTTCTTCGCCCATGGGGTACATGTCAGGCAGTTCATAAACACTGACATGATCTTCGGGGCGAATAACTGCCCGCATTTTTGCTATGGCTTCGGCGTTTTTCGCCTTAATGCCAAAAATGACTTTTCCAGCTTTGGTTGCTTTTTTGGCAAGCAAAGCGCCGTTATATACCGCGGCAGGGTTTTCAATCATTTGAGTAACGTTATGCTCAAGAAGAGGTTCACACTCCACGGCGTTGATGAGCAAGGTGCCGCCGTTTAAGTCCGTCCCCAGCTTGACGTAGGTGGGAAAACCCGCTCCGCCTAAGCCACACAACCCGGCTTCTTTAGCGACATCGGCTATGGAGCCTTTGGCTCGTATTTTTTCGTAATAATCCGTCTGGTCAGCGCTAGCCAAAATTTCTATGGTATCATCGGCAATGGCGCTGATTTTGCCTTTTACACTGGCATGAAGAGGAACACCCAGGCCGTCAGATACGCCGAGCAAGGTCCCTTTATTGACCTCATCTCCCACCTTGACGATGGGCGTAACAGGAACGCCAATGCTTTGTTTTCTATGTAAGGTATATAATGATTCCACAATCCTGCCCTCCGGCTGACCGGGCTTAACAGCCACGGAATAAATCCTAATGAGATTTTTTTCACAATCAATTCTCCATTAGCACGTCATGTGCCAAATGTTCTAAAAACGACATTTTCCGAGGAGAAATATCGAACAGAAAACAAAATCACACAGTATATCGAGATGTTGCTATGACAAAAGAAGAATATGAAATAAGGGAAAAAGACGAGGAAGGAAAAAACTCGCTCAAAAAAACAATTAATGCTGTACATATTATAAACACTTGTCTACTATATAGACACTAACAGGTATCCTATTGCTTCCATGGCTCTCCCCAATGGTATTTCTACTGTAAAATACGAATGAATCACTTGAAATATCAGAAGAAAGATGAGGACTCGCTCTTTGCAAGGCGGAAAAAGAACAACCGCCATCTGTCTAGATTCTAGACAGATGGCGATAATGACGCTCAAGACCAGTAGAAAAACACCACTCATCATGGAAGAGTTGCACGCATAAAAATTCAATAAAACAGCAGCTTACCACACAGATTTCAAAAAAAGAGGGAACATCATGACCCTTAAGACCCAAATACCCCAAGCCCTGCAAGTGGCGTTGCCCTATATCCGCATCTTAGCAGACTCTCTTGTGGAGGGATTTTGTTTTGTTAACGCTCGAGGAATTGTTTTGGTGTGGAATAAAAGAGCCGCTGAAACCTACGGCGTTCAAAGTTCCGCAATCTTGGGGCGCCACATTACAGAGTTTTTTCCCAACGCCCTCATTGAAGAGGTGCGCCGCACCCGTGCTGTGCAAATAGATATGGATCACGAGCCCCGCGAAGGCTCGCATATTCTTATCAGCGCCATGCCGGTCTATATGGATGGAAAATTTATTGGTGCCATATCAACGGAACGAGACCATGCCGACATGATACGGCTGGGCAAAAAGCTTGAGGACGCTGAAGCCAAGGTGCTGTTTTTGCAAAAGGAAATGCTTAAATCTTCAGGACTCTTGTCTTCCATTGTAGGCAATGCGCCAAACTTTCTCAAAAAAATAGAAATCGCCCAGCAAATAGCCCCAACGGACACCAATATTATGATTACGGGCGAGAGTGGTACGGGCAAAGAAGTTTTTGCCCAAGGTATTCATGAACTTAGCGGTAGAAAAGGCCTGTTTATTCCCATTAACTGTAGCGCTATCCCTTCGGAATTGTTTGAATCAGAATTTTTTGGCTATATGCCGGGGGCCTTTACCGGAGCCAGTGCCAAAGGCAAAGCAGGTTTTTTTGAACTCGCCCATGGGGGCACGCTGTTCCTCGATGAAATAGGCGACATGCCCTACCCCGCTCAAGCCAAGCTCTTGCGTGTTTTACAAGAAAACGTGGTTATGCGTGTTGGAAGCTCAGAGCTAATCCCCATTGACGTGCGGGTTATTTCAGCCACCAACCGCAACCTCAAAGCCATGATGCGCGAAGAGCGCTCTTTCCGGGAAGACCTCTATTACCGTCTGAATGTTTTGGAAATCCACATCCCCTCGCTGACAGAGCGCCGTTCTGATATTCCATTGCTGGTTGACCATTTTATGAAGCTCTATACGCAAAAAAATGGACTTAACCCCAAAAAAATCACCCCTGCCGCCATGGAGGTCTTAAGCCAATATCACTGGCCCGGCAACGTGCGGGAGCTTATGAACATTATTGAAAACATGGTTGTTATTCATCGGCAGGACACCATTTCAGTGGACGACATTCCTAGTCATATCCACACAGATAAGCACCACCCGGACACCCCAGACTACCCCATGGATTTGACCGCGGCCATTCGCATGCTAGAGACAGGAAAAATTCTTGAAGCCGTAGAACAGTGCCAGGGGAACAAGTCTAAGGCCGCCCAGCTTCTTAATATTCCACGCGCAACCCTCTATAAAAAAATCAAAGATTACAATCTCTTCACCTGATTTTTGAGATACCTGTGGGGCCAAAAGCTTCGCTGCACACCCCAGGTCTTTGATGTTGAGTCATACATCTAGACGACCTCTTCAAGCATCTCTTCGGAAATCTCGCCCCCAGAGTCTAATTCATGGGTTATGCGCCCTTCTTTACAAATCATAATTTTGCTCCCCAACCGTCTGGCCTGCGAAAGGCCGTGGGACACCATAATGACGGTATAGTCACGGGCCAACTCCAGAAGTACCTCTTCAATATGTCTGCCTGAGTGCACATCAAGGGAGGCCGTCGGTTCGTCCAGCAAAAGAACTTGCGGGCGCAGAGCCAACACCCGCGCGAGGCACAAGCGCTGTTGCTGACCGCCGGACAAACGTTCTGCCGATTTTTGCAAAGTATCCTTTACCTCATCCCACAAACCAACCAGTTTGAGCGCCTCATACACCTTTTCTTCAGCCTCTCTTTTTGAACAGCCTCCCACAAGGTTCAGGGGCATGGCGATATTTTGGTAAACACTCACAGGGAAGACGTTTGGCGTTTGAAAAACCATTCCCACCCGGACTCGTAGCTCATTCAAGGCAAGGGCCGAAGCTTCCATAGGCCGTTCGTTATTGACGCCGTCATGCGAAAAAGACTCCCCTTTGCCGTCAAAGCTTTTCATGTGCCATCTCGATGCTGAGGCATAGATAGGATAGTTTTTTTCAGGCGTGGAAAGGATAATTTGCCCGGAGGTGTGGCACCCTTCAAACTCTTCATTGAGTCTATTTATACTGCGAAGTAAGGTTGTCTTTCCCGAGCCAGAACGCCCAATGAGAACACTGAGCGTTTGAGGAGCAAAAAAAGCATTCACGCCATGCAACACCTCTTTACCCAAAAAACTCACAGACAAGTTCTCTATCCGAACGCTCATATTCATCGAAATGCCCCTTTCCAGTAGCGTGTATGGCCCACTTCAACGACCTTGGCTAAAAAAACCAGCCCAGCCGCCAAAAGCAGGAGTAAAAGCGCTATCCCAAAGGCCAAGGCCAGTTCTTCGCCTGTTTGGTGCTGGGCAATGGTGTAATATATCGTAAAAGGCAAAGCTTCAAATTTCCCCAAAATGCCCGAGGGTAACCCCGCGTTCGCAACGGCTCCCGTTAACATAATGGCGGCGGTATCTTCGGCGGCTCGCCCACTCGCAAGGATGATACCGCTTATAATACCACGCACAGCCATGGGCAAACTTATATGAAAAATAACCTGATGCCGTGTGAATCCTAACCCATAAGCCGCTATCTTGACGGAGTTTGGCACCGCCTCCAAAGCTTCGCGCGCGTTAACCACAAGGACGGGCGTCACCAAGAGGCTAATGCATCCGGCGGCAAGCAATAAACAGGTATTGGCGTCAGGTAAAAAACTTTTCCGTAAAAAAAGGATGAGCGTAAAGCCAAACAGCCCCATGACAATGGAAGGGGTTCCCGCAAGCAAATCAATGGCAGATCCCACCCTCCTTTTCCATACAGGGCTCGCATATTCGGCAAGGAATATGCCACACCCAATCCCCGGGAGCAGAACAAGAGCCATGGTTAACCCGACAAGCACAAGGGTTCCCAAAAGGGCGGGCCAGACGCCCTCCCATACCGGACGCTTGCCAAGAATAGCATCAAGGGGGGCGACATCGCCAAAGAGCAAATGCGGCCCCAAAGTAGGTAATCCTTTATAAAACAGCAAAGCGCACAGCAAGCCGATGCAAATAAACACAGCCGCGACGGAAAACCCCATACCAGAGCGTAACATATAGAAAAAAACTGAGCGCTTCATAGCCTTAATTCCACACGTAAAAAAAACCCCAAACTCTCATTCCTGTTCAGCTTCATACCTTGCTTGCCTTTCTTGCCTGCCTTTATGGCATAGCCTTTCTTGACTGGCCCGATTGTTTGACCTCATGGCCTAGCCTTCTGCCTTGGCTCTCTGGTCTGCCTCCATGGCTTGGCTCTACAATCTGCATTTATCGCTTTTCCATGTCGTCTATTTACCTGGCCTACCAAAACTCAGGGGCACAAGGACTTACACACATTGCCACTTTGAAGTGCTATCCGTAACAGGCGACCTCAGGAAAATTGCCTCGCCCAAAGGCAAACCTCGTCAAAAATTTTACGCTTTCAGCATACGCCTCGAGGCGAAACTGACCACAGCGTTTATGGCGAGCAAAAACGCCCCTGCCATGAAAAGCGACGAGTAGGCCGCGCCCCCCACCTCATTGGCAGTTACTAAGGCCATGTGCGCCGTGAGAGTCCTCAGACTTTCACTCAGACCCGATGCCACAAGGGGAGCGTTTCCCGCCAGCATAAGCGGAATAAGGGTATCCCCAATGGCCCTGCCAAAACCGAGTAGACCAGCCCCCACAAAGGTGTTTTTTGCTTGGGGGAAGACAAAAAACCATAAAAGTTCGAAACGGCTCAAACCAATGGCAAGGCCACCTGGACAAAGACTATCGAGCCTTGGTTGCAAACCGGCCTCCAAAACCAGCACAATGGTGGGCAATATGAGCAGAGCCAGCACAAGGGTGGCCGTAAGCCAGCTAAGACCGCTCCCCCCCATGGCGTTACGAATAATGGGCGTGAGCAGCACAATGCCCACAAAGGCGTAAACAACCGTTGGGATAGCCGTCATAAATCGAATAAGCCCGTGAACCAGAACCCGCCCGAAGACAGAGCGTGTGGTTACCGAAAAACTGCTTACCCCCAAAGCCAGAGGATAGGCCACCAGCAACGATGAAAAAGACAGCATGAGGGAACCTGCCAGCATGGGCAAAATGCCAAACTTCCCCTGATAAGGATTCCAATCCCAGCTCAAAATACCCGTTGTCTCCTGCTCCATAAGGGCAGGAAAGGCAAACACCAACACCATGGCGAAAAGCAGGATTATGCCCAAAAGAACACAGCCCGCAGCCACATAGGCATAGACCATTCCCAACGAATAATTATTTCTTGCCTCTGGGCGCGTCACACATTCTCCCTTTATCAACAAGAAGAGTCCAAGCCTTTGCCTATGGGGGCTTTGGCCCAAGCCAGTTCAGGGAGTTATCCCCTGAACCTTAAATGGCCTGAACTGGCTCAAACTGGCCCAAACTAAACTGAGCGCCTGAACCAATAGTGAGGCCAAGCGCTCAGTTGCTTTGCTCACTTACTGCGCAACAACAGGAATATAGCCGGCTTTGGAAATAAAGCCTTTCCCATCGTCAGAAAACAGATAGTCAATGAAAAGACGCACCAACCCGGCTGGCTCGCCTTTGGTGTTCATATACAGCTGGCGGGTGACGGTGTAGGTGCCATTTTGGGCATTTTCCTGCGAAGGCACCATGCCGTCAATGGCAATGCCTTTGAGAGAATCATCAAGGTGCCCTATGCTGACATAACCAATGGAATTTTTATCTTGAGCTACCATTGTTTTCATGGCGCCGTTGGAGTTTGCGACGTTGCTTTTATTCGTCGGCGTGGCTTTATCAAGGGCGCGTTCTTCAAAGGTTTCACGGGTACCGCTTCCATCTTCGCGAACATACAAGGTAATGGCAGCGTCTGCGCCGCCGACCTCTTTCCAGTTAGTTACTTCACCGGCAAAGATTTTTATGAGTTGTTCCTTGCTCAAATCAGCGACTTTATTGGCGGTATTGACCACAACAGCCACCCCGTCAATGGCGAAAGGAAAACTTTTCAAACCATATTTTTCAATTTCGGTTTCTTTCAAGGCGCGACCAGTATTACCAATTTCAACAAGGCCTTCGCCAACTTGCTGCACGCCAACGCCGGAACCGCCGCCCGTCACCGTAATACGAACGTCAGGGTTGACGGTCATGATGCTTTGAGCCGCCGCTTTCATAACGGGGATATGAGCCGTGCCACCCGCGATATTAATGGTGCCTTTTTGGCCTTTAAAATCATCCACCGTTGCCGCAACGGCCCCTGAAGACATAGCCACTGAGGCCATAAAAAAGGCAAGGAACAAGCCCAAGCTTACTGTTGCTGAAAATCTCATAATTCTCTCCTCATATATGGGTTTACATTCTCGGCGGAAAGCCGAAATACAGCCTAAAAAACAAAATCCCGCAACTTTAGCGAGATTGGCTGGGGGAGGCACTTATTCCCACAGTTTTAAGCCTGTAATCCGTTCATAAGGAGAAAGCTCTTTCCGCAGGAACAAGTGAGACAACCTGCCCCACAGCGCTTCTGCGTCAAGTCTTTCCCGAGGGAAAAGAAAAAAGAGCCTTGTCTTGCCCAAGACAGTGCGCCCACTGACCGGAAGTAGACATTCGAGGGGAATACCCAGAACAAACAGGGGACAAAGCCATCGTTATCGCACTCCTTTGATAGTTAAAGATAGACACCCCTCGGCCTAATGTCAAGGATTGCACAGGTGAACGGTATCCGGAAAGCAACAATTCACCTTGTGTCTCCCCCTGCCAAACACCTCCCCTTACCTCTCCTGCTTCCATTGACCGAATATCAGTTCCCACGTATTCTTCTCAATAGAGCTGTCAGCATTTTCGAGATTGGGTGCCTGCTACTCTTTGAAGTGAGCCGTATTCATGAATGCGTTTCGGACGTGTGAAGAGGAAAGGGTTGACAGCTCTACTCTTACTTATTCCTCTTGGATTTCTTCTTTCGAAAGAACAAACGCCTAGTGACCTTGACCAATCATTTATTCGCAGGCACTATGGTTCTGGTTGCTAGCATGGCTTGGGTTCGGGTGCCTATCACTCTTTAGAAGTGTGCGCACTTTGTTCTTCGTCTCGGGCGTAATCAGAGTAGGCTGGCAACCCTTCTAAGGTTATTCCTCTTTACCTACCAAGGGTGTCCCGATTAAAAGAGCTACCGGGGTTTTTCCCAGCGCTTTTTTCCACATCGTTTTAAATACGAATTTGTTTCCCTTTTTGATACACCATGACTATCCTTTAACATCAAAGCCCTTTAGTCCGTCAACCAGTGTTGGTGAAAAACCCAGATAAACCGCGTACTGTCTGTATTCATCGATGGCCGCCTGCTGATACGCATTGGCAGCGTGCTGGGTAATAAACGCAATATACCGAATAAATGCATCCTTATGCGACTTTTCACCTATAAGGGTTAAAATGCAGTCCAACTCGTCAACAACTGATTGAGGTGCTATGGCAGGCTTACCCATTTTTTCATTGATTTTATTGCGATCTCTAATGGAAATCCAGTAGCTCAATGCGTCCGATTCAATATCATTGGAAACGAGTTGTGGGTCGAAGTCTCTTTTCATAATTTTTCCCTACCTTTATTTAACTCGGATAATACATAACTTTTAAGAATGTAGTCTGGCAACAACCGTCATAAACCGGAATCTTCCATCATCTAAAACTTCAGAAGTAATTTCAAGAGTCGCGGTGCGACCAGACGGCCCAGTTAGATGTGATATTTTCGTTACCGTGGGACCACGCAAATTAGTTGACTCCTTTGCCCATGCTACGGGATAACTACTTACTACTTCGTTAAAATGCTCCAAAAGCATCTTTTTACTGGTCTCGTTTTCAGGGAGACCCAGCACATCAAATGTTTTTTTAAGTTCCGCTGTACGGTCTAAATTGTGTTTGCTCCCTGTTGCTCTCCCATAAAGAAAATTCCATTTATTATCTTCAAAGAGCAGGGGGCCCGATGGCGCAAAGGCAGGAGAGGTATCTTGAGTTGCTTTATTCTTTCCATCGGCTTTACCCTGCGGAGAGCTTCCGTCTAAATACTCGCCATCCTCTTTCCTTGGTCGTTCTGGTTGAATATCTTCCCTTGCTCGTCCACGGCCTGCGCCCCCATTGGGCCCACCGTTAACGGCAAAGTGATTATTACTATCAACTCTGCCGACGGCTCTTCCGGCGAGGGCGTTCCCCGCCACAGCCGCGGCCGTGGCGAGCAGGGGGCTTGCCCCTGCCAACTGCGCCATTTGCGCCGCCATCTCTCCCGCCATGTCCCCAAGAAGCTGGGTTCCCGGTTTCGCGGCTAGCTGCTCCGCAACGCTTTCGCCACCGCCTACTCGTTGAGACAGCGGCGCGGGGGTGGCGGGCGCCGCCATGGTCGGATAAAAGTTCAAGGGCGCTTTCGCCGCTGTTTTGGCTAAAGCATGTGCTCCGCCAATGCCTACTGCCGAACCTCCCATCACACTATTAACAGAATGGATAAATTCTTCTGCAGGATTTTACTGTTTTGGTAAACCAAGCCAGTCCCCCACCCTATCACCCACGGGAGGGAAGTAATCAGGGCTTCCGCCCAAGAGCGTGTTTACACTATTCATACCCTGCCGCAGAGGTTCTGCCACATTGGACACCCCATGAACAAGCCCCCGTGTCCCAATGCCCACACCACGCCCAAACTCATCGAATCCACTGCGCTTTTTTACGGTAACCTGTCCCAAGCCCCCTTGAGTCTCTAAAAAGTTCGGATCAGTCAACAATGTTCCCCGTGGCTTCACATCAGGCACAGTCTCCGTTTTCAACCCAGCTATAACGCCGCTGTCATAAAACCCCCGCCCGTAATGTTGTGCAGTAGCCTCCGCCCTAAGCCCCTCCCTTTCCCCGACGTCTCTGTCCATTCGGCCTTTTTTCTTGACCCTTAACATCTTTCCCCTCTTTACTGAAATGGTTAAACATCCCGAGGGGCTTGGCCCCTCAAACTCCCCCAAAGGCCATCATACCCTTTGAACCCCTTTTCCTCATCTTTTTCCTCCGCATACGCGGTGACAACAAGCAACAAAACCTTTTCCTTATAATTGATGCAGGCAATATCACGCTCCCTGCCGGCCCATGCCTAACAGGGCAGAGCCCCGTATATCAACAAATCCCATACCAACAAAAGAGAGCCCATAGTAAGCAATTTATTCCTACACCAATCCCATACTCTGCCAAGTTTATGAGCCTGCCAGACCTCGCCTAAAACAAAAGTTTATGCTATGTAAAAAAGTGGTGCTTTTGACCACTTGAAAAATCCTGTAGTTACGGTAAAACAACCACTCAGGAAAGCCTTGCAGAATGCCACCCGCCTTCACTATTGTGAGGCCAAACGCACCACGCGCGAACAAGGCCAAAATCGGACGTAAAAAAAATGGACAACACATAACACGCCATGCAGTTACTTTTTATTCAAATAGGCATCTTTTGCTTGGGTGGAATCGGCGCCATCGCCTTCCACAAACACCCTGCAAAAGCCGCCACCATCGCCGCCCTTTGCGCTGGCATAGGTTCCTTGCTGGGCCTTGGCCTCGCTTTAAGTGTTATCGCCGCCCAAACGTCCAGCCAGATGACCTTCGCCTTCTCCCTGCCTTTGGGTGTGGCCCAGTTTAAAATTGACCCCCTCGCTGCTTTTTTTCTCGCCCCCATCGGCGCCATCGGCGCCATCGCCAGTTTCTTGCTCATGCGAGAAAGAAGCCTTTTTAATCAAAATTACCTCTGGAAATTTTCCTTTTTCTTTTGCCTGCTCCTTGCCAGCTTGAGTCTCGTCCTCACCGCTTCCGACGCCATTCTTTTCCTGCTGTTGTGGGAAATCATGTCCATCTGTCCCTTTTTCCTCATGCGGGATAAAAACAAAGCGGCCTACGGCGCGTGGCTTTACTTGATTATTGCCCATCTTGGGGTCTTACCCCTCTTTTTCTTTTTCGGCCTCTTGTCGGTCGAAACAGGCTCAACCACCTTCATGGCCATTGCCAACCACGCCAACACCATGGGCTGGAGCATGCCTGGCCTCTTGTTTTGCCTAGCTCTCATCGGCTTCGCCGCTAAAATGGGCCTTTTCCCCCTCCATGGCTGGATGCCCGAAGCCTACCCCATTTTACCAACACCAGCCGTTTTGGTCATTGCGGGCACCATGTCCAACATGGGAATTTACGGCCTTGTGCGCGCCGTCAATCTTGTTGGCATGCCCCAAAACTGGTGGGGTATAACCCTCATGGGCGTAGGAGCCGCCTCAGGACTTATCGGCATCTACTTCGCCCTTGTTCAACCCAATATTAAGCGTATCCTCGGATACTCCAGCTCTGAAAATATGGGTATCATCTGCCTTGGGCTCGGTGCCGCCGTTCTTGCCTCCAACAACGGTCACCACACCGCCCTAGCCCTCTTTTCAGGCGGGGTTCTTTTGCACATCTGGAACCATTCACTCTACAAGAGCTTGCTGTTCTTAGGCGCCAATACCATTGAACGAGCCACAGGCTCCACCCGCATTAGTCAACTTGGCGGCCTTGCCAAAAAACTGCCCAACACCGCCGTCACCATGGCTGTAGGATGCGCCGCCATCGCCGCTGTGCCCCCCTTTAACGGCTTCATTAGTGAACTACTCCTTTTCATCGGGTTCGCCGATGTTTTTCGGCTTGAAGGCAACAGCACTTCAGTTATCTATTTTTGGCTGGGTCTCGCGGCCCTTGGCGCCATTGGCGGCTTCGCCCTGTTTTGCTTCACCCGCCTGTATGGGTTGGTCTTTTTGGGCGCCCCGCGCAGTCCCCACGCCGAAGAAATTATCCCCGCCGATTCCATCACCGCCTGGCGCAAATATTTCCTTGCCCTTATGGCGGCGGGCTGTGTTCTTTTCACTCTCATAGCGCCAGGCCTTTATCTATTTCTTAGCCCTGTTCAGCAATACCTTGTGCTCCACTTAAGCCCCATGGGCTACCTGCCCAAAGGCGTGACCGGCATGGCCTATCCCGTCACTATTTTGTGCTGGACAGCCGCAGGCATGTTGCTCCTCGGCCTTATGGGACTCATCATTTTTGTTTGGCGCAAACGCCTCAAGGCCATAAAAAACGCCCGCCAAGGTATTACCTGGGATTGCGCCTACCTCAACCCCACACCCCGCATTCAATATACGGGAGGCAGTTTTTCTCACACGGGGATGGTGGCCTTGCGCCCCTTCCTGCAATCCGACAGGAATATTCCCCGCATTGAAGAGCTCTTCGCCAAGCCCGCTCAGGCCACCCTTGAAACCAAGGACTGGACTGTATCCGCTTGGGGCAAAGGGCTGTTCGCCTTTGTCAACTCCATCGCCGCCTTGAGCAAAAAAATCCAGCACGGGCACATTAACCTTTATATTCTTTACGTCCTTATCGCGCTCATCGTCACCCTTATCTGGACACTGGGGAACTCGTAATGGCCAGTCTTATCTGCTCTTTTATCAACTTTCTTTTGGGTCTTTTGCTCGCGCCCTTGCTCATGGGTATTATTATCCGTGTGAAAGCCAAAGTCGCCGGGCGAACGGGCAAGCCTATTCTTCAGCCCTATTACGACCTTGCGAAACTCGTACAAAAAGAGCCTGTTTACCCTGTGACGACCACCTGGGTCTTTACCCTTGGGCCTGTCCTTGCCGCCGCCGCCACCATCACAGCCCTCACCATTGCTCCTGTCGGGGGAACAAGCGCCCTCATCAATTTTACGGGCGACGCCTTTGTTCTTCTGGGTTTTTTCGCGTTGTCGCGCCTTGCCATCATGCTCCCCGCCCTTGACACAGGTAGCGCCTTCGAAGGCATGGGCACCGCCAGAGAAGCGCTTTTTTCCTCCCTTGTGGAACCTGTTTTCATGCTATTTATGGGCGTCTTCGCCTACTATACCCACTCCCTCAGCCTCACTGGTATGATTGGCGGGGTCACCTTAAGTGCTTGGGGCTCGGCCTGGCCTTTTTTTCTCCTGCTCGCCATCGCCATTTATTTCATAATGCTAACGGAAAACGCCCGTATTCCTGTGGATGATCCCACCACCCACCTTGAACTCACCATGATTCATGAAGTAATGATTCTTGACCATAGCGGGCCTGAACTCGCCCTCTATGAATACGCCGCCGCTGTTAAAATGTGGATTTTCGGTCTTATTTTTGCGGGCCTCATCGTTCCCCTCGCCGAACCCCACCTTTTCACACCTGAAGGGGATTTTGCCAACGGCTTGCTCCCCGTGGCCCTTAATACAGGCGCCACCATTATGTGCGTCTTCTTCATGGCCTTCCTCGTGGGAATAACCGAATCCACCATGGCCCGTCTGCGTCTTGAAAGGGTTCCCCAATTAATCGCCATGGCGGGGGCCTTTGTCGCTTTGGCGGGGTTAACGGCGTGGAGGCTGTATGGACTATAATCAGGACATTATTAACGCTGTATTAGGGCTGATTATCATCACCGACCTCACGCTGCTCGCCGCGGAACGCCAGATTCAGCGCCTTCGCATCATCGCCTTTCAAGGGG
>CAZYJQ010000012.1:0-42042 GCA_964647835.1 uncultured Desulfovibrio sp.
GCAAGCCTGATTACGAATCAGTTGCTCTACCAGCTGAGCCAAAGCGGCGATTGTTTCGAGGGTTTGTGGCAATTTTGCTGAGGCACACCTCGGGCAGTGTCCTTATGAGGGAAACTGCCCCCATCATATAAACTATCAAAAAGAAAACGTAAAGGGTTTGCAGGGACTTTCTTCCCACTGAAAAGGATTAGTAGCGTTTTTATCCGGTGTTTTTGCGGGCCATGCAAAGGCAAGGAAGGCCGAGCGGGGGAAGGGACGGACAAGGACAGCTAAGGGCGGGTAGGGGAATTGTTATCTACTGGAGAAATACACCGCTGTAGGCCTTCGTCTTGCGCCTCGATGCAGGGCATATATGAAGGTTAGCTGGTCTCTTGATGGCCAGGCCAATGGAGGCAGGCCTCCAAGTCCAGCTTACCATTCTCTTTGAAGACGGCTCCCTCAGCCTCGAGTCTGGCTCGTTGGGAGCCGTTGAAAAGATGCTCGTTCATCTCTCCAAGCCTGTTAACAACCCTATGGCAAGGCAGGTTGCGGGAATCGGGAGCGGCGCCCATGGCATACCCTACATAGCGGGCTGAACAGGCATTATTCAGCACCTGCGAAATTTGTCCGTAGGTCATGACTTTCCCGGGGGGAATGGTCGCAACGATGGCATACACCTGTTCAAAAAAATTCATATGTCACCTGTATGGGCAAAACCGCTAAAGACGGGAATGGATAAAGACAAGGGGGCAGGGGAGAGCCAATTTAAGCAAGCTGATGGGGCTAGATGGCGTCAATAAGACAGGTTCAGCCAAAACCAATTAAGGCAAAATATTGTCTAATAAGGTCGCTGGTTCGTCTGCTTCGACAAAGGGGATTTGAGGAATGAGGGGTTTTGGCGGGCCAATCAGCGCTGGGATAAGCGGGTTCCCGTATTCTTCTGGCATCAGCACAATGACTTCTTCAATATTCTTAAAGGGAATAAGAGATTTCGCGGTCACACTCTTGAAGTGAGTGTCGCTACTGCTGGGGTTAATGCTGGTAATTTGCCCCACGGGGATCCCTTTGGGAAACTTGCTTCCGACGCCTGCCGTTACGAGCAATTCGCCAACTTCAAGTTTGGCGTTGGGAGCCACATAGGTCACATCAATTTGAAATTCGTCCGAAAGGGGGCCTGTGCCCACGGCAATGGCGGGAGTGCGTGTTTTTTGACTGACAACGGCGAGTCTAAAGCTGGGGTCGGTAAGCAAGAGGACGGTTGAGGCGTGGGGGGCAGAGCGCAGCACCTGACCGACAACGCCGCCGGGAATAACAACAGGGGTACCCACGGTAGCTCCGTGGGTAAACCCTTTGTTGATGGTAATTGTTTGCAGAGGGGAATTTGGCCCAAAGCGTCTCGCCAGCACTCGGGCAGCAAAGCCCGGTTGTTGCTGTAACTGGGGAAGCTGAAAAAGATTACGCAGGCGCATCAGCTCCTGACGGTCTTCTTCTGCCAGTGAGGCCGTTGTGAGGCTTCGCTGAAGCTCGTTGCGCAAACGAGTGTTTTCTTCAGCTATGGAAACAAGGGCGAGGTAATGGTTCCAACCTATGCTGGCTTGGTCTTTCACCCAAACAAGGGGCGAGAGAAGAAAGGATACAACTTCCAGACCTGAATTTTCGGCAACAGTATCCAGATACCCCGTGCGCGCATTCCAAGTATAGAGCCCAAGGTAACAGAACAGCCCGAACACAAGGGCCATAATGAGGCGATTGGAACGCTTGGTATTAATCGACGCAGACCTCTTTCAGAATATTAATATTATCCAGTGCCTTACCGGTGCCAACAGCAACGGTCGTCAAGGGGTCGTCCACAACCGTAATGGGCAAAGAGGTTTCTTCACGCAGGAGCTGGTCAAGACCTTTAAGCAGAGCGCCGCCGCCCGTGAGGACGATACCTCTGTCAACAATGTCAGCGGCAAGCTCTGGAGGTGTTTGCTCCAAGGCCACACGCACGGCGAGGATGATGGCGTCTACCTGTTCGGAAATGGCTTTGCGGATTTCTTCGGATGTGATGATGATGTTTTGGGGAATCCCCGTTACAAGGTCACGTCCTTTTACTTCCATTTCTTGTTCAGGATTTAACGGATAGGCCGAAGCGATGTTCATTTTAATGGTTTCTGCCGAGGATTCCCCGATGAGCATATTATATTTACGCTTAACGTGGGTCATGATGGCTTCGTCCATTTTGTCGCCGCCAACACGGACGGAACGAGAATAAACAATACCTGAGAGCGAGATAACCGCTACTTCGGTCGTACCGCCACCGATATCTACCACCATGTTGGAGGTGGGTTCCTGAATGGGGAGGTTAGCGCCGATGGCGGCCGCCATGGGTTCTTCAATGAGGAAAACTTCTCTCGCCCCGGCGCTTTGAGCGGACTCTTTAACCGCGCGTTTTTCCACTTGGGTAATGCCTGTGGGCACGCAAATCATAATACGTGGGCGAAAGTGATGTCGCGAATTGTGTACCTTGGCGATAAAGTGACGCAACATGGCCTCGGTGACTTCAAAGTCAGCGATAACGCCGTCTTTCATGGGGCGAATGGCTTGAATGTTGCCGGGGGTTCGGCCCAGCATGCGTTTAGCGTCGGAGCCAACGGCAAGGACACGGTTAACACCGCGAGAGTCTCTTTTTACCGCTACAACCGAGGGTTCGCGCAGGACAATGCCCTGCCCCTTGGCATAAACACATATATTCGCCGTGCCAAGGTCAATGGCAAGGTCACTTGAAAATACTCCGAGAATGGAATCGAAAAAATTACCCATAAACTATTACGCCTTATTAATGGTATCGATAAACAAAAAAAATCACATGCTGTCTAACAGCGCTTGACAAATCCAATGATGAATAACTGATTATTTACGTGAGCACCCTACACTAAGTTTCATAAAAACACCAGACGCTAAATCCTCATATCAGCAAAAAGTGTTGTGTTCAAAGGCAGTAGCGAAAATAGTGGGTGCTGTTACTGGTGGTCTGGATAAGGGCTAGATGCCCCCCAGATAGGCCTTGCGGATCTCAGGGTTGGCAAGCAGGCTTGAGGCCTTGTCCTGCATGGTGATACGGCCTGTTTCCATAACGTACCCCCTGTGGGCGACTTTAAGGGCTTGGTTAGCGTTTTGTTCCACAAGGAAAACCGTTGTGCCTTTTTTATTGACCTCACGAATGATTTCGAAGATTTGGCGGATAATAATGGGGGCCAAACCAAGGGAGGGCTCGTCAAGGAGCAGGAGTTTCGGCCTTGCCATCAGCGCGCGTGAAATAGCCAGCATTTGCTGTTCTCCGCCGGAAAGGGTTCCCCCCAGTTGAGCGCGTCGCTTTTCAAGAATGGGGAACATATCAAAGACCATGTCATAGTCTTTTTTTATGCCGTCTTTATCATTACGCAAAAAAGCTCCCAGCTCAAGGTTGGTTATAACGGAGAGGTCGGGAAAGATAAGCCGTCCTTCGGGAACCTGGCTAATGCCTTTTTTGACAATGCTGTTAGGCTTGTGGTTGGTGATGGGACTTCCTTCAAAGAGAATTTCCCCTGAAGCGACGTGCGTTGCCCCGCAGATGGACATGAGGGTTGTGGATTTACCCGCGCCGTTGGCTCCAACCAAAGTGACAATCTCACCCTTTTCAATGTGTAAGGTCACATTCCACAGAGCCTGAATCTTGCCGTAAAAGGTGTTGATATTATTAAGCGTCAGCATCGTCTTCTCCAAGGTAGGCTCTGATTACATCGGGGTTAGTACGAATTTCTTCGGGCTTGCCCGAGGCGATATTACAGCCGTATTCCACCGCGTAGATTCTATCGGAAATGTTCATGACCATGTTCATGTCATGCTCAATAAGAACAACAGAAAGCGAGAACAGGTCACGAATACGAAGAATCATGGCGTTGAGTTCTTCGGTCTCCTGTGGGTTCATGCCTGCGGCGGGTTCGTCAAGGAGCAAAAGGAAGGGATCAGTTGCCAGGGCGCGCGCTATTTCAAGACGGCGTTGTTGGCCGTAAGAAAGGCTGTCGGCGCGCTCTTCATAAACATCTGCCAGTCCAAGGTGGGTCAGGAATTGATAACTTTTTTCAACGATTGCCTGCTCTTCTCGCCTTACGGAAGGTGGACGGAAAAGGGCTCCCAAAATGCCCGCTTTGGTGCGGCAATGGCGGGCTACCATAACGTTTTCAAGGACAGTCATGGAAGAGAAAAGACGAATGTTTTGAAAGGTTCGGGCCATGCCGAGGGCCGTAACTTCATGTTGCATTTTCTGGGTCAGTTCGTGTTTTGATCCATCGGGGCGAGTGAGGACCACAGAGCCTTGGGTTGGGGTGTAGACACTGGTAATGCAGTTAAAAAGAGTGGTTTTGCCTGCGCCGTTAGGCCCGATAAGCGCAACGATTTCTCCCTGATTGACGGTGAAGTCGATGTGAGAAAGAGCCATGAGACCGCCAAAACGCTGGCTGAGATCAATAATTTCGAGGACAGGAGTATTCATTAGACGGCCTCCTGCGTACTCGGCGCGCTGGGCGGAGGCCCATCATGAAGGGGCGGCTTGGCTATTTTATGATGCTTATGGCGGGGGTTGATGAGCCCTTGGGGACGAAATACCATCATGAGCACCATGCTGGCGCCAAAAATAAGCATTCTGTATTCTTCAAAAGAGCGCAAATATTCTGGCAAGAGAATAAGAACAGCCGCGCCCAGCACAACGCCTAAGATGGAACCAAGGCCGCCCAGGACAACCACGGACAAAATGAGGGCGGATTCCATAAAGGTAAAGCTGGCGGGGTTGATGAAGCTCGTTTTGGCAGCAAAGAGAACACCGCCAAAGCCTGCCCAGCAAGCGCCCAAAGCAAAGGCGCTGAGTTTGGTGCTGGCCTTGTTGATACCCATGGATTCACAGGCAATCTCATCTTCGCGCAGGGCCATCCAAGAACGTCCGATACGTGAATCGCGTAGTCTCGCCACGCAGAAAATAGCAAAACAGGCAAAAATGAGCGAGATGAAATAAAGAAATTTCGCCCCATCTTCAAGGGAAAGGGAAATGCCCGGTATGGCAGGGGCGGGAATGCCCGCTATGCCGGCTGGGCCGTTCATTTCAAGGCTGGCATAAATCCATTCGGGGGCGTAATTGCCCGTAATGGATTCATACAGATCGCCAAGGAAGCCCAAGGAGATGGTGCCGCCTTCTAAAACAACCCGAACAATTTCGCCAAAGCCCAAGGTAACAATGGCGAGGTAGTCACCCTTAAGGCGCAGAACAGGCAGACAGATGAGGATGCCCGCCAGAGCCGCCATAAACCCGCCCAAGGGGAGGAATATCCAGAAGCTGAAGACAGAATCGTCTAAAAACTGGTTGCCAAGGGCATAGGTATAGGCGCCCACGGCGTAAAAAGCCACATAGCCCAAAACCAGCATTCCCGCCTGACCTACGATGATATTGAGCCCGAGACCCAGCATAATCCAGATAAAAGTCGAGATAAGAATACTGATGCGGTAGGTGTCCAGATAAAAGGCCAGCACGCTTAACACCACGAAGCCCGCCAAACACAGTCCGAGGCGGACAGGGGCAAGGGATTCGCTGGCAAGGGAGTTGAAGGGTTTCATGACGGCTTCTTGCTTGTTGGTGGCGAAGCTGGCTCCCGCCACAAGACCAAGAAGGAAAAATACCACGGCCCCCATACTAGGGGTTTGGCTCGTCATGAACATATACAGGCAGGGTGTTATCCCAACGAGTACAGCCAAGGCGGCTTTGGATTTTCTTTGGTTTTCTTTACTTTCCAAAAAGTCGAAGAGCCAGACAAGGTCTGCCTCTTGGGGTGTTGTGAGACCTTTTTTAACCATAAGAGCCCGCCACACAAAGGAGAGAAAGAAGATGCCAACACCCAGGTAGAGAGCGTTTTCAAAACGCCACAAAATACCGCCAGTGGGGATTATTTTGATGACTATGATGGGAAAGGTCAAAAAAACAAACCATAAACTCACCATGAAAGAACGTATGATTCCACGCATGACTTACACCTTTTCCACCTTGGTTTTGCCGAGCAGACCCGAAGGACGGAAAATTAAAATAAGAATAAGGATGGCAAAGGCAAACAGGTCTTCATAGTCCGAAGAAATAAAACCCGAGGCGAAACTTTCAACACAGCCAAGAACAAGACCGCCAAGCATGGCGCCGGGAATGGAGCCGATGCCGCCAAGGACGGCGGCGGTAAAGGCTTTGATACCAGCCAAAAAGCCAATATTGAAGTTAATCTGCTGGGTATGAGAGGCGATGAGAATGCCACCAATGGCGGCGAGGGCCGAGCCAATGATGAAGGTGGCGGAAATAATGCGGTCGGCGTCGATGCCGAGAAGAGTCGCCATTTTTCTGTTTTGAGCTGTGGCGCGCATGGCCTTGCCAAGCTTGCTGAACCTGATGAAAAGGGTCAGTGAGAGCATGGTGACAGCGCTGGTGACGATAATGAGAAAAGCCGAAGGTGTAAGGGAGGGAAAGGCTTCAAGAAAGCTGAATTTAGGGATGAGGTCGGGGTAGCGCAAAAAGTCTTGGGTTTGAGCGACGAGAACATAGTTCTGCAAGAAAATAGACATCCCGATGGCGCTAATAAGGGGTGAAAGACGTTGAGCGCCACGCAAAGGGCGGTAGGCTATTTTCTCAATGGTGTAGCCGTAGGCTGCGCAGTAAACAACCGCCACCACGCCGCCAATGATGAGAATGGCCGTTGTGGGGTAGCCCATGCTCCCCAATATGCCCGCCACGATAAGCCCCGTGAACGCGCCTAGCATGTAGATTTCGCCATGGGCAAAGTTAATGAGCTCAATAACGCCGTAGACCATGGTATAGCCAAGGGAAATGAGAGCGTAGATGCTCCCTTTGGTTATGCCGCTTAAGAAAAGGTCGATGAGTTGACGCCAGTCGATTGAAAAGAAATGTTCCATACAGTATCCAGAGGAATTGTGGCCCGTTAGAAGGGGGCGAGGAAAAAATACCGCGACAAGGAAGAAAGGCGCTGGCAGGCCAATGATGACCTGCCAGCGAAGAACGGGTTATTGTTCGGGGGTAAAGTTTTGGTCTTTGAAAGCACCGTCGGTGACACGGTACATGGCAAAGCCCGCCCCTTCCATGTCGCCTTTTTCGTCAAAGCGGATGTTGCCGAGGGTGGTTTCGACATATTCCGTGCGAAGGGCTTTGGCAATGGCGTCGGTGTCGGTCACTGTGCCCGCTTTTTCAACGGCGTTTAAAAGAGCTTTGGTGGCGGCGCAGGCCTGTTCAAAGAACTGACCGGGCTGGGAGTTAAACTTTGCCAGGTGGTCGGCAAAGGCTTTTTTGGTCAGCTCAAGCTCAGAAACGTCTTTGGAGCTAGAGGCGTAAACGCCTTCGGAGTTTTCACCGGCAAGCTCAATAAAGCTTTGGGTGCGGACGCCGTCTTCAGAGATAAAGTTGATTTCCATGTTGCGCTGTTTAATGAGAGCCACAAGTTTTGAGGCTTCTGGATAATAGCCGCCGAAAATAAGCGCATCGGCGCCTGTGCGCTGGATTTTTTGAATGACGGAGGAGTAGTCCACAGCGCCGGGGGTGATGCCTTCAAAGAAGACAACTTTTGCCCGACCGTCTTCTTTAACAAATTGACGGATAAATTCGGCGTAGCCTTTGCCGTAGTCGCCTTTATCATGCAAGATGGCGATTTTTTGGGCCTTAAGCTGTTGAATGGCGAAGTCGGCGCCAAGGCGAGCTTGGGCGTCGTCAGAGGGGGTTGTGCGGAAGAAATAAGGGAACTTGCCGCTTTGGGTAAGGTCGGGAGAAGTGGCCGAAGGGGAGACAACGACAATTTTCTTTTCGGTGTAGCGGGGCATAACGGCTTTGGTAGGGCCAGAACAGGTGTGCCCCATGATGATGGTCAAGCCTTCGGAAATGGCCTTGTTGGCTGCGTTGGTGCTGAGGTCGGGGCGACATTGGTCGTCAATGGCCACGATTTCAATTTGTTTGCCAAGAATGCCACCATTGGCGTTATATTCGTCCACCACAAGGCGGGCGGCGTTGAGGGCCGGAATGCCGTAACCCGCGAGGTCGCCTGTATGGGCGCCGGGAACACCGAGACGGATGACATCATCGGAGGCGAAAGCCGTTGTGGAAGCACCAAAGTTGGCGCTTAAAGAAAAAGAAACCGCCAGCATAGCCACTAAGCAAAACTGTGAAAACCTTGAAAACCGTGCAAACTGTGTAAACATGGTACCTCCAAAAGGTAGTTTAGGTTGCCAGAATATATGCTATCAACGCTTTGTCCGTTATGGCAAAGGGCTGATTAGGAGCGGGATTGTAGCCAGTCACGCAGTGTTTTCAATTGTTCTTTCACAGCCGTTGGGCCTGTGCCGCCAGAGGTGTTGCGGCGAGCAACGGCGGCTTCGTAAGCTAAAACTTCAAATACATCTTTTTCAATGGCGGGGCAAATGCTTTGTAAATCTTCGAGCCTTAGCGCTTCTATACCTATTTCGCGTTTTTCAGCAAGGGCCACGGCCTGTCCTGAGTAGTGGTGGGCTTGGCGAAAGGGGATATTTTTTCCTACGAGGTAATCAGCCAGTTCGGTGGCATTTAAAAACCCCTTACTCATGGCATGTTGCATAGGTTGGGGGAGAAAATCAAGCTCTTTCAACATGCCCGCCATAACCGCCAGAGAGAGGGTGATGGTCTTGTGCGTATCAAGGAAGGGTTCTTTGTCTTCCTGCAGATCGCGGTTGTAGGTCATGGGCAGACCCTTCATAATAGTCAAAAGGGTGGTGAGGGCGCCATAGACTCTTCCTGTTTTGCCGCGCATAAGTTCGCAGGCGTCAGGGTTTTTCTTTTGGGGCATAATGCTGGAACCGGTGGAGTAGGTGTCGGGCAGTTTGACAAAACCAAACCCGGGGTTTGCCCAGATGATAATATCTTCACATAACCGTGAAAGGTGCATCATGATAGTGGAGGCGCAAAAGAGGCTTTCAAGGATGAAATCGCGGTCAGAGACGGCGTCCATGCTGTTTTCAAAAACACCGTTCATGTTCAGCTGTTGCGCCACAAAGGCAGGGTCGAGGGGATAGGTCGTTCCGGCAAGGGCCGCCGCTCCTAGTGGGCACACCCGAATACGTTTTTGGGCATCGGACAAACGGGCTTCGTCTCGTTTAAACATGCTGGCATAGGCCAAAAGATGCTGGGCGAGGCTGACGGGCTGGGCGGGTTGCAAATGGGTGTAGCCGGGCAAAAGCGTTGTTTGATGTTCAAAGGCGCGTTCTGTAAGAACGCTGACCAAGGAGGTCAGTTTTTCTTGCCATTCTTCGCAACAGTCGGAAACATAGAGGCGAAAGTCAAGGGCAACCTGATCATTGCGGCTGCGGCCCGTGTGCAGTTTGCTTCCTACCGAACCCACAATTTCTGTGAGGCGACTTTCGATGTTCATGTGCACATCTTCAAGCTCTCGTTTCCAAACAAATTCGCCTGCTTCGATTTCTTCTAAAACAGTTTGCAATCCTGCCACCAGAGTGTCTTTTTCTTCGGCGGTGAGAATGCCCTGTTTGGCTAACATGGTAGCGTGAGCCTTAGAGCCTGCGATATCCTGACGATAGAGGGCCTGGTCGAATGAAACAGATTCGGTATATTCTTGCATAAGTTCTGCAGGGGAGGCGCTAAAACGACCGCCCCACATAGATTTTTCTGCCATGGCTTCCTCTTTGAGCTTAAGTGGTAAATATGTCTGACAATGTAATACGCTTTGTCATAAAAATAAGTCCAGCAACCTTGGGGCTACTGGACTTTGGATATAACAGTTGTGCCTTGGGGTCGCTATTTTTGACCGTAGCCTAGAATTCGCAGACTGTTAAGTCGAATAAATCCAGCGGCGTCCGCTTGGTTATAAACGTCATCTTCTTCAAAGGTGCACAGGTCAACACGGAAAAGCGAGTTGGGGGATGTGCGGGAAACCGGAGTCGCCGAACCTTTGTAGAGTTTTACACGCACGGTGCCCGTGACGTTTTCTTGGGATTTATCAAAGAAGGCTTGCATAACTTCACGCTCAGGCGCATACCAAAAACCGTTGTAGACAGCCGTTGCGTAGCGGGGGATGAGAGAATCGCGGATGTGCATAACTTCTCTATCCATGCAAATGCCCTCAAGGTCGCGGTGGGCGATGTGGATGAGGGTTCCGCCGGGGGTTTCGTAGACGCCGCGGGACTTCATGCCAACAAATCTGTTTTCAACAATGTCGATACGTCCGACACCGTGTTTGCCAGCGATTTGGTTCAGGCGGGCAACCAGGGTGGCGGGGGAGAGCCTTTCGCCGTTAACAGCTACAGGGTCGCCTTTTTCAAAGTCGATTTCAACATATTCAGGAGTGTCCGGGGCTTTTTCAGCAGGAACGGTCATAACGTAACTGCCCTCGCCAGCTTCGGTGCCGGGATCTTCAAGCTCGCCGCCTTCAAAGCTTAAGTGGAGCATGTTGCGGTCCATGCTGTAGTGCTTGGCGCCGGAAGAGATGGGGATGCCGTGTTTTTCAGCGAAGTTGTTCAAGTCGGTTCTGGAGTTTAAGTCCCAGGTTCTCCAAGGGGCGATGACGGAAAATTCAGGCCCAAGGGAGGCGATGGCAAGTTCAAAACGCACTTGATCGTTGCCTTTACCTGTTGCGCCGTGTGAAATAGCGTCGGCATTTTCAGCGCGGGCGATTTCAACGAGTTTTTTACCAATGAGGGGGCGGGCCACTGAGGTGCCGAGGAGGTAGCGGTCTTCATAGATGCCGCCGGCGCGAAGCATGGGGAAGATGAAATCTTTGGCGAATTCTTCGCGAACGTCAATGACGTGGGCTTTGGTCGCGCCAGTTTTCAGGGCTTTTTCATCAACGCCCGTTAAATCTTCTTCTTGCCCAAGGTCGCAAGTAACGGTGACCACTTCACACGAATATTCTTCGATGAGCCATTTGAGAATGACGGAGGTATCAAGACCGCCAGAATAGGCGAGAATGACTTTATTAATTTTGCTCATTACGCATCCTGTTTGAGTAAAAGGGCTAAATAGCTATCAGCATTAAAGAAGTATCTATATATGTTTTTTGGGGTTCTGCCAAGTCCTTGGGTATGGAGGAAGACCATAAAAGGTTATGCAGTATTTTTTAAGTTCAGGACTCATGAAGACGAATTGGGGCTCTGTCCCGGGCTCCGCCAGGGGTTAATCCCCTGGACCCTGGACCTTGGACAATACATATCTTTGTGGGTAAGCAAAAATAGTTTAATAAGCCCTGAGCCGAGATAAGGCGCGAAGACTGAGAACCTTAAAACATATACTTTGCTGAGGCTTTACACGAAGTCCACACAGGTTCCAAGGAGCGAAGCTCTTTGGTGGATGGGGGTTGGGGAAGGCGAAGCCTTGCCCAAAAACACCTCTGTATCCTTTCTTCCTTAATCCCTTAACTATTCCAAAAAAGCTCTTTCAATGATGGCCTTTTGCATATGCAATCTATTTTCGGCCTGGTCGAAGATAATGGAACTTGGCCCTTCCAGAACGCTTTCGCTCACCTCTTCGCCACGGTGGGCAGGCAGGCAGTGAAGAAATTTCGCATGAGGGGCGGCCTTGTTCATAAGTGCGTCGTCCACGCAGTAGCCGTCGAAGGCCTTGAGGCGTTTTTGTTGTTCCTCTTCTTGGCCCATGGAAGCCCACACATCGGTATAGACGTAGTTGGCGTTTTTCACGGCCTCTTCGGGCGAACGGAAGAGTTCAACTTTGGCCCCTTGGGCTTGAGCTTCCTTTAAAAGTTCCAGGTTAGGATCATAACCTTGTGGGCAGGCCAAACGAACGGCTATGGGGAAGCGCATGGCGGCTTCAATCCATGAATTTGCCATGTTATTGCCGTCTCCTATGTAGGTTACGGTTATTTCGTCTAACTTAGGCGTGCGCTCATAGATGGTGAGCATGTCCGCCATGACCTGACAGGGGTGACCTTCGTTGGTGAGGGCGTTAATAACGGGTACGGAACCATAGCGCATGAGTTCATGGAGCTTGCTCTCTTCAAAGGTGCGAACGACCATGCCTTCGTTATAGCGTGAAATAACCCTGGCGGTGTCTTTAAGGGGTTCGGATCTGCCAAGCTGGCTTTCGCGGGGAGTCATGAAAATAGTGCGTCCCCCAAGGTCCATGACGGCTACTTCAAAGGAAAGGCGGGTGCGGGTGGAGGCTTTTTCAAATATCAACACGATACTTTTACCCGCGAGGAGAGTGCTGGTAAAGCGGTTTGTCTTCATTTCAGCGGCGCGTTTTACAAGCTCCAAGGCCTCTTGGCTGGTCAGCTCTTTAATGGAAATAAAATGTTTCATAGGGTTCTCCAAAATGATCGGGTAGTAAGCTTTATAGAAGGAGCCGTAAAGGACGAGATAAACTCAACGCTTGAGATGGGGCATCATTTTTTCTCGTGTTACCCCTCATAAAAATAGGGAGCTGGCGGTGTAAAAACGGGTATACCAGCGGATTATCAGGTGGTAAGCCAGCCTGTAAACTGACGCGCAAGCGAAATACATAGTATTATTGTTGGTGGTTTGTAAAGAGGTGTGCTGTTTTTAGCGTTGCGAAGGAGAGGTTTTTAGCGTAAATACAGGAGACTTATTAGGTTTTTTAAGGAATGAGGAGGACGCATATGCGCTTTTTGTCACTGTTTTTATTAGCCTTTTGTCTGTTAGCTTTCCCTGCTGATGGGAATGCTGAGCCTGTGCAAAATAAGGAGTCGAGTGTGGTTGAACTACATACTTCCAAGGGTATTATTGTTATTGAATTGAATGAAGAAAAAGCTCCTGCCACGGTTGCTAACTTCAAGAAATATGTTGAAGAAGGTTTCTATGAAGGGACCATCTTTCACCGTGTTATCGCCGCATTTATGATTCAAGGCGGCGGACTTACCGAGAATATGGCGAGCAAAAAGAACAACGCCGCCATTCAAAACGAAGCTGATAACGGGCTGGCTAACGATAAATACACTATTTCTATGGCTCGTACCAACGATCCCCACTCAGCCACATCCCAGTTCTTTATTAACACTAACAACAACGCTTCGCTTAACTATAAAGCCGGCCCTCCTGTGAGCTGGGGTTATTGCGTTTTCGGTAAAGTGATTGAAGGCACTGATGTTGTTGATGCCATTGAAAAAACAACTACCCAAAGCCTTGGTTACTATCAGGACGTTCCTGTGGAGCCCATTGTTATTGAAAAGGCTGTCTTCCGTCAGTAATCGGCATTATCTCGTTTTGTTAAAAGGCCCTTTACGGGCCTTTTTCGTTTTAGGGGCTTTAGCCAGTTGAAAGCACGAAGTGCTTGAAACAAGCAACCACCCGCTATGGTGTGGAGGCCAAAGGATAGCCAAAGAGGCAAAGGAACGAGCCTTAAACAAAATGAAAACTAGCCTCATTTGGCGCAGGCCAGTCGCAAGTCTTTATGGCTCATGCCCAAGGTTGTGAGTTTTTGAGAAAATAACTGCGTAAGACGGACAAGGGAAAAGAGGCAATCTGAGGGTGAGGGAAAGTATTTCCTTGGTGGGGAGAGGGGGAAAAGGGTTTTCAAAGAGTCGAAGGCAAGCAATCGAAAGTGCAATGCAACAAAATCAATAGGAGGCTTAGCGCCGTCCTAGAGAATGTGCTTCCCTATAAGTGTTTGGAACGCTTGCGCAGTGGTTCAGCCGTTTTAGATTGTTGCAGGCTACTTACCGTATAGACAAGCAGAGCCAGCCAGATACAGCCGAAGGTCATGAGGTGATAGATGGTGAAGGTTTCTTTGAACAAAAATATGCCAAAGCAAAAGGTAAGGGTGGGCGAGATATATTGCATGATGCCCATGGTGGTGAGGGTGATACGCCTTGCCCCATAGGTAAACAGCAGGAGCGGGAGGCTGGTGAGGACACCCGCGAAAATAAGCAGTCCGTCAATTTGTCCGCCAAGATGGAGAAAAGCCCCTTCGCCCTTAAAATAGAGGTAGCCGATAAAGGCCAAGGCAAAGGGCATGGAGAGGGTGGTTTCAATGAACAGACCGGGAGCCGCCTCGATGTGAATGACTTTTCTAATGACGCCATAAATACAGAAGCTGACGCCAAGACTCAGGGCTACGAACGGGAAGGTGCCAAGGGCTATGATTTGGATAAGAACCCCGAGTGTCGCGAGGGCTAAAGCCACAAAAATTGCGATGCTTTTTTCTTCTTTTAAAAACAGAATGCCAACGAGAATGTTGAGGAGGGGGTTAATATAATAGCCAAGGCTCGTTTCGATAACTCTATTATTGGTGATGGCCCAGATGAAGATAAACCAGTTACAGGTAAGGACCGCGCAACTCAGGAAAAGCTGGAGGACAATTTTTTTGTTGCCAAATTGGGCGAGGGTGTCGCGCAATTGTCCTGTGAGGACGAGGTAGAGCAGGATAAAGGCAAAGGACCAGAAAATTCGGTGGCACAGAATTTCTATGGCAGGAACGTCCGATAAGAGCTTCCAGTAGATGGAAAGACCGGCCCAGATAAAATAGGCCGTGAGAGTGGCAAGTAACCCTTTTTTATACTCTGAAAGTTTGTGTTCTTCTGGAGAATCGGCCGTTAACTTGCCCATGACTATCCTAAAATATACGGTAAAAGTGGTTGTCATAGGTGATGAGGAACCCACCACCTATGACAACAAAAACGATAACGCACGGACGCGTTTGTTTTTCCAAGAAAGAGAAGATTAACGGTGTTGGACTCTAGCTCTACCAGCGGCAGAGCTGATAACGCGAACACGGTCGCCTGTGGAGAAGTAATCGTCGGTGCCTTGGACAATAACAACCGTTGAGCCGTTTTCGAGGTCTACGGTAATTTGCAGGGCTTCATAGCCAGAAAGGGCTGATTCAGCGGCTGTTCCACCAACGGCGCCAGCGGCAGCGCCGCCAAGAATGGCGAGGGTTCTACCGCGTCCGCCACCAACCATGCTTCCCAAAATACCACCTGCAACGCCGCCTAGCACTGTGCCAAGACCTTTGGGGTCTTCTTCAACACGTACGTTTTCAACGTTGGCTACAACGCCATATTGAACGCTTTGAGCCTGGCGAACTTCGCCGTCAGAATAGGTTCTGCCGCCTCGGGAGGCGCAGGCGGATAAGGTCATTGAAAATATGACAAGGACAAGAACAAGGGGGGTGAGTCTTTTTGTGAAAATTGTCGTATTCATTGGTTACTCCTGACAATAAAAGTCTTTAAAGTTTGAAGTATAGGCACAACGGGTATTTGTCAAATGGTAAGATAGAAATATGTATATCCCCTTGGCACGGATTTGTAAAACCAAGGAGGTACCAGAGGGAAAAATTATTCTGACAGAACATTTCAGAGCAGACGCGCCTAGCGAAATCTTGCGGGAGAGAAATCGTCATGACAGAAATTACCGTGCCAGAAGTTACAAGAACAGAAGTTACCCGAACAGGAGTTGCCAGAATAGGGATTGAATGTATATATCATGCGAGTAATAACGAATGAAAACGAAAGCGTTTTTTGCAAGGAGTTTATATGCCTGTCTTTGAGTCGTCGGCAAGGTGGTTAAGCCAAAAGACCAACCGTCAAGTATCGGCGGACGTATTACGCGCTTGGTGGGTTGCGGCTAGGCCTGCCTATTATATTGCAACTCTCATCCCCCTGTTTGTCGGCTTTGTGGCGGCGGGAAAAGATATGGGGCAATGGCGTGTGGGGCTCTTTTTGGTGATTCTTTTGGGCTGTTTTTTACTGCACCTCGCCGCCAATTTAAGTAATGACTATTATGATTTCTTGAGCGGAGTTGATAACGACCAGACCATTGGCGGCTCTGGCGCTATTAAAGACGGGGGAATCAGCCTTAAGCAATACCGCCTAGCCCTTTGCGGTTTGTATGGTTTTACCTTGTTTTTGGCTCTGGTAGGCGTTTTGTGGACAGGGCTCATGGGGATTTGGGCTATCATCCTTTTCGCCATTTTCGCCGCCCATTTCTATGTGGCCCCCCCCATTCGCCTTGGTTATCGGGCCATGGGCGAGGTTTTGGTGTTTTTGAGCATGGGTGTGACCATGACGGCAGGCACCTACTATGTTTTAACAGGGGTGCTGTCCCTTAAGATGTTGGCTGTTTCGGTGCCCATTGGACTTATGGTGGCGGGGATTCTCTACTTTCAAAGTATGCCCGAGATTGAAACGGACAAAGCCGCTGGCAAGCACACCCTAGCGAATACCTTAGGCGCGGACAGGGCTGTAAAGGTGTTTTTGGGCTGGTGGCCAACGGTGTGGGGGTTACTGCTGTTGCTTTTCCTTTTTGGCGTGTGCGGCTGGCAAGTGGTCTTTGGCATCGCGGTATCGCTTCCCCTTCATTATATTGTTTTTGGTCATGTTAAGGCGGCGCACACCAGTGGCGAATGGCTTCCCCTTGATGCCCACGGTAAATATGTGCGCATGATGTACCTTGCCTGCGGCTTAAGCCTTATGGTGGCCATCGCCTTACAAGGGTGACAAGAGAGTTCGGTTCATACACAAAGAAAAGTCCCCCTGTATCGATAGTTGATGCAGGGGGACTTTTGTCTTAGTAACTTAGTATTTTGCCATACAGTTTCGAACCTTTTATTAATCCGTACTATTGGCTATGTAATCGAGTAATTGAGGGCGTTGGCGTACAACGACTTCAGGAACCCAGCCGAAGGTTGAGCTTTCAACGAAAAGAAGGGTTTCCTCCAAGCTACAGCGCTTGCCTTTTTGTATGGGCACAGACCGGCATTGGGGCACATGGGTTCTAAAGGTCGCTATGGCCTCAGGGGGCAAAAGGTGAGCATCTTTTTGTATGACAAGGGTATAGGAGAAGGTTCCCATTATGCCTGTTTCAGTGTCTTCCTTTTTATCAAGACTCACATTTTCCGCCCTTACCCAGCCCCAGCCAAGGTTGACTGTTGCGGCGAGACGATCTTCTAAAATAGATTCGTCGGGGCCAGAAGAACAGGCGGGAATGAAGACGATTAGAAGACAAAGCAGGCCAAGGCGAATAAGACGGTTTGGGAACAGAGGGGAGAAGAGGCTCTTCATGATATTTTCTCAATGACGCTTGGTTATGGGTGATACGGTGACAAAGGGTCACGGTTTTGGTCTTTTTATAAAAATAAGGCCAATGGAAAAGACAATTCTTATCACCTTACGGGGTAAAAAACTTTTGCGCAATATGTTGTTGAAAAAAGGAGACTAAAAACCCTCTCTTTAAGAGTTGCGCTTGTGGTAGCTTTAAGAGTATATAGAAATATGATGGCGACACGAAGGACAGGTCTGTGGAATCTGTATGGTGTCTGCCCTGCACTAACCTGCCCTTAATGGGTCATAACGAGGAGTAAAAGCATGTCGTTTAGAAAAATCATGTTGGCGGTAGCGGCCATGATGTTTGTGGTCTCCAGCGCCTTTGCGGCAGAACCCATTAAAATCGGAATTTACCTCCCCCTGACAGGCCAAAACGCCTTTGGCGGTCAGCTTGAACTTGAAGGCGCCCAGCTTGCCCACAAGCTCTATCCCACCATTTTGGATCGCCCTGTTGAGCTGATTATTGTTGACAACAAGTCCGATAAGGTTGAAGCCGCTAACGCTGTTACCCGTCTGACTTCTCGGGATAAAGTAACGGGCGTTATCGGTAGCTACGGTTCTTCTCTTGCCATGGCAGGGGGCGAAGTGGCTGAAAAAGCTAAAACTCCCGGTATCGGAACTTCCTGCACCAACCCTTTGGTAACCGAAGGGAAAAAGTATTATTTCCGCGCTTGCTTTATTGACCCCTATCAGGCTTCTGGCGCGGCTACCTATGCCATGGAAACCCTTGGCTCTAAAAAAGCGGCTATTTTGAAAGACGTTGCCAACGACTATGCCATTGGCCTTGCCACCTTTTTCAAAAGATCCTTTGAAAAGCAGGGCGGCGAAATTGTCAGCAACCTTAACTACAGCTCCGGCGATCAGGACTTTTCCGCCCAGCTGACCGAAATTATCAGCAAAAATCCTGATATCGTGTTTATTCCCGCGTACTTTGCCGAAGGCGCTATTATTATGAAACAGGCTCGTGAGCTTGGCGCTACTTTCCGCATTATGGGTGCTGACGCCATGGATAACCCCGATACGGTTAAGCTGGCTGGCGAAGCTGCCAACGGCTTTTTGCATACCACCTTTCCTTATGACATTAATATGCCAGAAATGACCAAAGAAGCTGCTGAGTTCACCGCCGCTTGGAATAAAGAATTCCCCGGCAAAGAACCCAACGTAAACGCTGTTTTGGGCTACACTTCTTACATGATGTTTGTAGAAGCCATGACAAGGGCTGGCACCACTGATGACAAAGAAGCCATCACTAAGGCCTTGGCTGAGTTGAAAGACTTTTCCACCCCCCTTGGCATGATGACCATTAACGCGACTCACGATGCTGAATTCCCCATTGGGATTATTGAGATTATTGATGGTAAGCGTGTATATCTTGGTGAAGTAAAGCCCGCTGAATAAGGTGAATTTGTACGAATAATGAGCAAAGCCCGATAGGTTAATGACCCATCGGGCTTTGTTGAGTTTTTGCGGCAAGTCTGGTATAGCTAGCCGATTCTTTTGCTAAAGGCCCCTTTGAGCCTTGTCTCCCAGCCATTTCAGGCTATTGTCCTCTTCAGTGTGAAAAACTGAAAATTGTTAACGTATTACAGGAATTTCCTTAGTAACGAAGGATGTGTCTATGAGCATTGAAATGTTCATTCAACATTTTTTCAACGCTCTGGCGCTCGGCTCGCTTTATGGGCTTATCGCCATTGGGTACACCATGGTTTATGGGATTTTACGACTCATAAACTTTGCTCATGGCGATATTTTTATGTTGGGTGCGTATTTTGTTTTTTTCAGCACCATTTCTTTTATGCCTGCTTGGGTCGCCGCGCTCATTATGCTTTTTGGCATCGCCGTTTTTTATTACACCTTTCGGGGGAAAGGGCTTTTCTTTAAGGCCTCGACGCTTATTTTGGCGATTATCAGCGCCTGTATGGCTATTTATTATGGCTTTTACAACCCGGCTGAGTTTACCCCACCTTGGGCCTTGGCTCTTTGCTTCGCAATTTTCGCCACAAGCGCCTGCGGTGTTGCCGTTGACAGAATAGCCTACCGCCCGTTACGCGATGCTCCTCGAATTTCTGCCCTTATCAGTGCCATCGGGATGTCATTTTTTATTGAAAGTCTCTGCGTGGTTCTCTTTACGGGTACTTTTAGACAGGTAAAAACGCCTGCCTTTTTGGCTCAGCCCTGGAAGTTTGATCTTGCCTTGGGCGGAGTGGCCAAGACCCTCCATATAACGCCTCTGGCTGTGTATGTGCCCGTTGTAACCATCGCGCTGGTCATTGTTTTACTTTTGATTATTAACCATACGAAGCCCGGCCTCGCCATGAGGGCTATCTCGCGCGATATTGAAACCACTCGTCTGATGGGGGTTTCTGTGAACAAAATTATCGCTTTCACCTTTGCCCTTGGTTCGGCGCTCGCCGCTGTGGCAGGGATTATGTGGGCCTTGCGTTATTCCCGCATCGACCCCTATATGGGCATCATTCCCGGTCTCAAGGCTTTTATCGCCGCTGTTTTCGGGGGTATCGGCTCCATCCCCGGCGCTTTGATCGGCGGTCTTATCTTAGGATTTATTGAAATTATGGTTGTGGCTTTTTTCCCCACCTTGTCAGGCTATCGTGATGCTTTCGCCTTTGTTTTGCTCATTGTTATTTTACTGGTCAGACCCACCGGTTTGCTGGGTGAAAAGTTGGAGGAAAAAATATGAGTGTTCTTTCCAAAAACTCCACTCGCGATAAAAGTCTTACTATTATCGCTTTAGCCATAGGCGCTTTTTTTGTTTCCCAAGGTGAAAACTGGCTTGATCCCTATACTGCTCGCATTGTCAACCTCGTCGCCATTAACGCTATTTTGGCAGTTTCCTTAAACCTTATTTATGGGTTTACGGGGATGTTCTCTTTGGGGCACGCAGGGTTTATGGCTATCGGCGCCTATGTTTGCACGCTTTTTATCCTGACCCCTGAACAAAAAGAAGGGCAGTGGATATTAGAACCCATTTTACCGTTTTTACAGAATATTTCCTTGCCCTTTTTCTTCGCCGTTTTAGCGGGGGGACTCGTGGCGGCCTTTTTTGGCGTGCTCATCGCTGTGCCTGTTTTGCGCCTTGGCGGCGACTATCTTGGTATTGCTACACTGGGCTTTGCTGAAATTATCCGTGTTCTCATTGTGAATAACGCTCCCATTACCAACGGGGCTTTGGGCATTAAAGGCATTCCGCAATATTCGACCATAGGCTGGAACTTTTTATGGCTCGCCATAACGGTGTACGTCATTATGACCTTGTTGCGGAGTAATATCGGAAACGTTTTTAAGGCCATTCGCGAAGATGAAATCGCCTCCCAAACCATGGGAGTGAATATCTTTTGGTATAAAATCCTCTCCTTTTCCATAGGCGCTTTTTTCGCAGGCGTCGGGGGCGGACTTATGGCGGCCCTTGTTTCCACCATTGACCCCACCATGTTCAAGTTCTTACAGACCTTTAACATCCTCATGATTGTGGTGGCGGGTGGTCTTGGTTCGGTGACGGGAAGCCTCATTGGTAGCGCTGTTATCACCTTCTTTTTGGAGTGGTTGCGTTTGGTTGAAGACGCGACAACGGTGCATTTTCCTCCGGCTTGGACAGACATGGCCCCCATGTTTACTTTTGACATCCCGGGAGTCCCCGGAATGAGAATGGTTATTTTCTCGGTTCTGCTCATGTGCATCATTCTTTATTGGCGCAAGGGTCTTTTGGGAACCCGTGAATTTTCATGGGAAGGCACTATTTTTGGCCCCTTACGGGTTGTAAGGCGATTCTTATCGTCATCTGGAAAATCGGGAAAGACACATGAGGGAAAGCCAGATGAGGAAAAACCACAAGACGGCGAGTCTAAGGCTAAAGGAGGGGGCGAGTAATGAGGTCTGCGCTTGAACTTCGCAATATTACCGTCCGCTTTGGCGGGCTGACAGCGGTGAATGATTTTTCCATGGCCATACCCAAAGGCGCCATCGCTGGACTCATTGGGCCCAACGGCGCTGGAAAAACTACGGTATTTAACGTTATTACGGGATTTTATAAGCCCTCCAACGGCGCTGTTTATTTTGGAGATGCCCTCATTGGCGCCCCCCAGCGGTTTTCAAAATGGCAGAATGCTATTTTTCCGCTGATAGCCTTCGCTCTTTTTGGCGGGGCGGCACTTTTGTTGTGGTCGCTGGTTTTGTTTTTTGGCGTACCTCCAGTACTTCCAGACTATCTTATTATAGCCGCTGGTGGCTTTGGTGGCCTTTTGTTTTGGATGAACTACCGTGAAACGGGGTTTCCCCCTCATAAGATTTGCAAACAAGGCATCGCCCGAACCTTTCAGAACATTCGACTTTTTACCACTGAAACCGTCCTTGATAACGTTTTACTTGGTATGAGAGTTCGCCAAAAAAGTATGTGGTGGATGCCCATTGTCCGCTGGCCTTCGTGGAGGAAAGAAGAAAAACAGATTCGGGAAGTCGCCATGGAGCTTTTGGCTCGACTGGATTTAACAGATGTGGTTGATCAAAAGGCCGGTGGGCTTCCCTACGGCGCGCAGCGTCGCCTTGAAATAGCCCGCGCTTTGGCGACTAAGCCCAGCTTTTTATTGCTTGATGAACCCGCCGCCGGCATGAACCCTCAAGAAAGTACCGAGCTGATGTCGCTTATTACCTCCATCGCCAAAGATTTTGATATCACCATTTTGCTCATCGAGCATGATATGAAGGTTGTTATGGGCGTGTGCGACCATATTTGGGTGCTGGAATATGGTTCTTGCATTGCCGAGGGCACCCCTGACGAAATCCGCAATAACAAGCGCGTTATTGAAGCCTACTTGGGCGAGGAGTTTTTGCATGCTCAAAATTAGGAATCTCCACATCCATTACGGTGGTATCCATGCAGTTAAGGGCATTTCCCTGAATATTGAAAGGGGGAGCATCGTGACCTTAATCGGAGCCAATGGCGCTGGAAAAAGTAGTACCGTGCGTAGTATCGCCGGGCTGGTGAAGCCAACCCAAGGAAGCATTCTTTATAAGGATAGCGTAGAAATCACCTCACTTCGCTGCGAAGATATCATTGGGCAGGGAATTGCCCTAAGCCCCGAAGGGCGACGCATTATGCCTCACCTGACCGTGCGCGAAAATCTCCTGTTGGGTGCTTATATTCGCGATGATAAGGCGGGCATTCAAAAGGATATTGACTGGGTGTATACGCTCTTTCCCCGCCTGCAGGAACGCTCATGGCAAAAGGGTGGTACCTTGTCCGGTGGCGAGCAGCAAATGCTAGCCGTTGGCAGGGCGCTTATGAGCAACCCGGAAGTGGTTATGCTGGACGAACCTTCTTTGGGTCTGGCACCCATACTGGTCAATGAAATCTTTAATATTGTTAAAAAAATTAACAGTATGGGAAAAACTGTTTTGCTCATTGAACAAAACGCCTTCGCCGCCCTTTCGGTGGCTGACTACGCCTATATCCTTGAAGTGGGCAACCTTGTTTTAGAAGGCGAAGGGCAGAGCCTGTTGCAGAACCCTAAGGTGAAAGAAGCGTATCTGGGCGGTTAATATACTGATGGGCATAGGCCTGTGCGCAACGGCAACCTTGTGGGAGTGGGGCTAGTACCCCCATGGCGGCAGTGTGCGCCAGAAGGGCTTGGCTCTTGATTTACCCGTTTTTTAGCTCCACTATGCTGGCTTACCTTGTAACCCCTCGGTATTTCTTTCATGGTTTCTCCTTTCCTTTTACCCTTTGTTGTCAGTTGCGCAGTTACTCTCACCACTGCTTCTCACCGCTCCTTGCCATCATTTTCATCGTCTTTCTCGACGGGCTCTGCCTTTGGCCTTGATTCTCCGCCTACTCTGTAGTTTTTAGTAATCATTCATTGTCTTTCCCTCTATGCTCGTTTGGATATCCTTGTCCCAATGCGGTCTTGCGCTGGGGCTGATTTCGTCTGTTCCGGTTTGCTCTATCTGTTCTTTTGACTAGCTGTATTTTGAGTCGTCTTCTGGGGCCATCGGGCCTCAGTCAAAATCGCTCAGGGAATATTGGCTGATATAGGGTGATACTGGTTAATACAAGGCAATAGGAGCGATTGGCTCATACCTACCCTAGTATCGCTGATAGTCGTTATTATCTTGTGTTGTCCATCACATCTTGCCCCGCCTTTTTTTGCTAACAGTAGAGCTGTCCTTAAGAACACAACAGGATAGTGGTGAGGTGGATGTCTTGCATTGGTGGGAAGAACGAATGCAAAACACGCCTCAAAAAACATAAAGTACGTTTATGAAGGAGAGAAAGATGAGTCTCTACAACGATTTAAGCGACTTTTATGACATGGTATTCGCGGTGAGTGAGGCCGAGCTTGCCTTTGTCAGCTCGTCCTTACCGCCTGAAACAAGGCTCTTGGATGTGGGTTGCGGAACCGGGAATAAAACCGTTATTTTTGCCCAAAAGGTGCGAAGCGTCATAGGCATTGATCCTGACGAGAGCATGATTAGCAAAGCAAAAAAAAATAACTCTGCTTATAACCTCAGCTATGAGGTCGGCGGTATGGAATCTTTGGCATCCAGCTTTGGTGTCGGGGCTTTTTCGGCTGTAACCTGTATGGGGAACACCCTTGTCCATATTACCGAGCCAACCCTTATTCAGAAAGTCATTAGCGATATCTATAGTCTTTTGTCTGAGGGCGGGGTCTTCATCGGACAGATTTTACACTACGATTATATTTTGGGGAACAAGGTAACCTCGCTCCCCACCCTTGAAACCGAGAAGGTGATATTTGAGCGGGGATATGATTTATCACAGAAGCCCATCAAATTTATGACGGTAATACACGACAAGGTGAAAGGCGTGCAATTTCATAATGAAACGCCACTTTACCCTCTTCTTCGCGAAGAGCTGGAGGATATGCTGTCTATGGCAGGGTTCAAGAACAATGAGTTTTTTGGTTCATACGCAGGTGAACCCCTTCAAGATGATTCCCTGCCCTTAATTGTGCGGGCCTATAAATAGGAGCTGATTGCGAGGCGCATTTCATCTGAAGTTTTCCATGCCCATAAAGAAACGGCACATACCGCCTAGGGGGTACGTGCCGTTTCTTTATGGGCAGATTTTTTGCGAAGGGCTTTTGTCAGGCAATTTTTTTGGTAAAATTCTTTATGGTAACATTCTTTTCTGGGAGTATCCTTTTATGCCCCAATGATTAAGGTCAGTGTGTTAATGCTTCGATTCGTTATAATTAGACTGGCGGAAGCCCCATCTAATCGAATAGAAGAGGGCTCCATGAACTCCAGTTGGAAGACTACGAGCGGATAAAGTTGGTTACAAGGGGCTTTTCTGTGGTGGGCAAGGCAATCCCTGCCTTTTCGCCCGCCTCTTTACAGCGTAAAAACCAGGCCATATTGCGGGCAAGGGTTCGCATGGTCTGTAATCCCTCAAGGTCTTGGGCCACGTCTTCGGCTATGGAACCATGAACCATATTCCAATAGGACGAGGAGATAATCGGCATTTGGCGAATGCTAAAGTACTTGTTAATTTGGTCGAAGGTGGCGCAGTTGCCGGCTCGCCTTGCCGAGGCGATGGCAGCGGCAGGTTTGAGATAAAAAAGACTTTTTTCACCTGCAAAAAAAGCTCTATCCATAAATGAGGTGAGCGAACCCGAAGCCGCCGCGAAATGAACGGGCGAGCCAAAAATAAACCCATCAACGCCTTGGGCGGCCTCTAAAAACTCGTTTACATGGTCATTAATGGCGCAGCGTTGGGTCTTTCTACAGACGTAACAGCCAATACAGCCTGAAATGGGTTTGACACCCACTTGAAAAATATCACTGTCAATCCCTTCTACGGTAAGGGTATTGCTAATCTCCTGAAGGGCGGTGTAAGTACAGCCTTTTTCATGGGGGCTTCCGTTAACAAGAAGAACCTTCATCGTAAACTCCTTTATAACCACAATGTAAGCCGTTAAGCACATTGGTGGCGCGCGCAAGCAGTATGTTTCTTTGTTGATATGGCACGAATAATTTTTAGCCTTCATTCCAAGCTAGTGTGGGGAGTACCCCATGTTAGCTCTAAACAGCGTCATTATCAGCGGAATATAGCACCATATTGAAATGCCTGCCAGCCTTCTTCACAAAAAAGGGCTTGTCACTGCAAGACGAGCCCTTTTATCTGTCGTTCGCCTTAAAGGCGTGGTTTGCAGAGAATTTCATGAATTTTTGTGTCAAACATGCTGGCGGTGTAGGATGGGGTGAGAACGAGGGCGGCGTCGGCGCCATGGGCGCTTCCCCCTATGGCGACAACGGGTTTGCCATAGGGCAATAGACCCGTATCCATAGCGATAATGGTGATTTCAATGCCTACCTTTACCCCTTGACCAAACATGCGCAGCGCCTTGGCGGCAACTTCGAGGGGATAAATGCCGCCTGTGTCGGTGCTGAGAGCGCGCTCGCCAGCCGAAAGCGCATGGGCAGCCCTAATGACCGGAATACCTTTGGCTTCAAAGGCCAAACGTACATCTTCAGGCATGCTAAGGCTCCCCTTTTCCTTAAACCCCGCCACGTTAGATACGGCAATAATACTCTGTTCAAGACCCTTGCTTCGAGCAAGGTCTATGAGGGATTGCAAGGTGAAACCCGTTGTTGTGGCGATAATAATTGGACAGGCAAGCTCTTGCGCTTTATCAAGGGCGACTGCAAGAGTCTTAGCGGTGTTATCTTTGCCGGGATGTTCAAATAAAAGCATGGCCTCTCCTTGTTAGCGTAGGTGCTTGGCATCGGCGTTTTTCTTAAGGTACGGGTACTGTGTGTAAGTTTTTTAAAGCATATATGTCAAGTTGCCCTTTGGACGGCCTCTTTTTTACCCACTGCGCATCATGGCTTGGGTTTATGGATAAGTATAAACAATGAGGTCAGTATCATGACCTGCTTTGAGTAGGGTTATGACGTACAATATGGTCTGTCTAGGCCTGCTTGCCTTGTCTTGAACCCGTTAGTGTGTCCTGTATGGGAATAAGGCTTTGAATGTTTGTTTGTTGCCCAGCTTAGGGACAGGGCATGTTCTCTAGAGGCATGACGCGAATCTTCCTTTCCCGCTTTTTGCGCCCTTTTCCAGTGGGCACTTTCTCATAAACGCCGTAAGGTGGAGGGGAAGGTCGGTTGTTATGGGAGTCGAGTAGATTGAAGGTTTGAAGTGGCCGTAGTTGATGCTTCTAGACGAAATGCCATGAGGTTGCATTGTGTGGTAAATAACTAGGGCTAATACGGTTTGAAACCCAGCAACTGATATTATTGCATCCTTTAAAAAAGAGTAAGCCTTTAAAAGCAGGAGAAAACCATGCCATACGGTCGTATTATAGAAGCTTGTATTTTGCTTTTTGTAATACCTCTCTGCCTCGCTGTACTCCCCGCAAAGCTGTCATTAAGGGTGCCTTTGTTACCGATTTTGCTATTGGGCGCTTCCTATACTTTGTGGCGATGCCGAGGGCAGGTTGATTTCAAAAAAGTTTTTAGCAGGCCTCACCAAGGATGGTGGCGCGCGCCCTTGGTGAGAGCTTGTGTTGTCGCCGTCTTGTCTTTGGGTTTTTGCATCATGTTTTTGCCAGAATTACTTTTTGATTTTCCCCGTCACAAAACAACCATCTGGGTTCTTGTTCTGTGTCTCTACCCCTTCTTGTCGGTTCTTCCCCAAGAAATTATCTACCGCCTGTATTTTTTTGAGGTTGTGGCCTCGAGGAAACAGGGGAAATGGCTTAAAATCGGTCTGGGGACGCTCTTATTTAGTTGGGTTCATATTATCTATGACAACAGCTTCGCCTTATGGGGAACCCTTATTGGGGGCGCTGTTTTCAATTGGCTTTATTGGGCCTATAGAGATGAACCCGGGGTTATGTGGCGGGTGATTGTGGAGCATAGCCTGTACGGGCTTATAATCTTTACGGTGGGCTTGGGAGGATTTTTCTTTCTGGCGAGGTGAAGACAGGGGCTGGCGTATAACCGATTTCGCTTTTGCTTCTTTGTTCTATCTGATTGGCATTTTTCCAGCTTGTTCGCCAATGGGCGAGGGGCATTAGGCAGAAAACTGAGGGCTAGCGTATAAAGTGTTCGCGGGCAAGCTCTTTTAGAGTGGGCAACTCTCGCCAGAGAGAGAACGTATTATTTGGAGGATGATGAGCAAGGCAAGGAGAATAAAAAGGATATTTTGTTTGTTCAAGGCAGACTCCGTACAGGGGGGCTATGTGTACTACGGTTTTTGGTTTTGATGGGACTTGGGCTTGTTGTCAGAAACAGAGCATGCTCCAGTGCAATGAACCCCATTGCAAAATTTGCATTTCTTGGGGTTGGGTTTGGGAAAGAGAATGGAGAGGATGTCTTTTACAATACTTTTCATAATAGGCAATGGTAGCAAGAAACGGTGGGGGGTACAATAGGAAGGAGTCGCTTACCCTTGAGGGGGAGCAACTCTGTTTTCGTTTTCAAAGAGGTATGCCCTCATCCCTTATAGGGGTTTGTTTTTTATCACAGATGCTAACTTTATCACCTCAAAAAAACGTGCTATAATCTCGTGATTAGAACAAGTTAAGCTATGTATTGAGGAAATGGAGTGTTGTATGAATAAAAAAAACAAAGATACTACCGCTTGGATTTTCCTGCTGTTGGCGGGATTAAGCGAAGTGGCTTGGGCTGTGGGCATAAAGCTGACCCACGGCTTCACAGAGTTCGGTTGGAGCGTTTTTACCATCTCCTTTATGATAGTCAGTTTTGTTTTGCTCGCCAAGGCCCTTACCAAAATTTCTCTGGGTACCACCTATGCGATTTTTACGGGCATTGGGACGGCTGGAGCCGCCCTAGTGGGCATTTTCTATTTAGGCGAAAGCGCAGCCCCTCTTAAGCTTATCTCATTGGGCGTGCTTATTGTTGGTATTGTTGGTCTTCGTTTTGTGGAAGATTCAGGGAAGAAAACGGAGGGGTCATGTTAAGTTGGATTCTTCTGTTTGTGGGCGGCATGTTTGAAGTGGCCTTTGTGACAACCATGAAGATGTCCAAAGGATTTACCATCCATCGCTACACGGCTTTGTCGGCTGTGTTTGTTGCCATTAGTCTCTACTCTTTGGCCTTGGCCTTGCGAGACTTGCCTGTGGGAGTCGGCTACGCTGTTTGGGCAGGTTTTGGCGCCGTGGGTACCGTTATTGTTGGCGTTGTGTTTTTCAAAGAATCCAAGGCCTGGCCTAAACTCTTGTTCATCCTCTTGGTTATCCTAGGCATCGTGGGGTTGCGGCTCTCAACCCTGTAAGCCGTTGCCCTGGGTAAGCGTTCGCGATGGAAATACTTAGTAAGGATGGCAAGGAAAAGACGACAAATCAACCAGAGTCGTAAAAAGAGATTACTGCGATTGAGGCGTTGTCTGGGTATTTGCTGATTCACTTGAGCTGGTCTTATTAACAAAAGCGGAAATAACGAGTTTATTTCCGCTTTTGTCGTTCGTAATACTACAAACTGCTACATATTAAACCGTAATCCCATCAATACTTCGTGGCTCGTCAGGTCCGCTTCACGCTTGGATTTAACTTTTCCAAGGAAGGGGTCTTGAGTGCTCGCAGAGGCTTTACCTGTGCCCATGTCAACATAGCGATAGTTAATATCAAGGGCAACGTGTTCGTTAAAGGAGAATGCCCCTCCCGCGCCAACGTTCCATGCGAAATTTGTTTCTGTTTCTTTTGACGAACCTGCTACCCTATAGCTACCTAGGATATCAGCGGAGTCATTTAATTCGGTCTTAACGACAGCGATACCTGCTCCAGCGCCGAAATAAGGGGTGAAGGGGGTTCCCGTGGGGATGTCCACATAGGTGTTAACAAATACTGTCTGAGTTTGAACTTTTGAGTCAACGTTTTGTATTACTCCGCCCCAGTCATAGCTATAGTCATCTTCTTTTAAATCAGAACGGTACATATATTCCACCTCAGTCCTAATGGGGACATTAGTTTGAGGGCTAAGGTCATATCCCAGGGCAATTCCCCCTGCGAATACCGACTTGCCAAGACTTTCGCCTGAATTTTCTGAGTATGACAAACCACCAGTGGATGCGGAATACCCTTCTTTTAGATTACTCGCCTTACTGTAAGACCAGCCGAGCTTAGGGGTAATATAAATACCTACCTTGTCTAAATTATTAGCATGGTCATAGGGGTCAAAGGTGTCCCAGGCAACCGCTTTTGTCGAAAAAACAACTGCAACCATTAAAACTAATGTCGAAATAGTGAGGAGTAGGGAACCTGTAACTGATTCCCTAGTGCTTTTGAAATTTTTGATGGCTTGTGCTGTACCCATTACCTTAGTCATAGTGTCACCTCCGTATAGATATGCTTTCCTATAAAGTAAAGCCCATGCCAGTATCTCCTTAAACTGAGGTAGTGAATGGATATGTCTTGTTATTTTAAGTTGTTATGTTGTAGTGCCATGTTCGTCCATAAAAAGGCACGACCCCTTTACCCCTTCGAAGGGGAGGGAAAGGGGAAATAAATGCAGTCTTTGAGTGAAAAATATATGGACCATGCCCTAATGCTTAGACATGAGGATATTTTTGTCGTTTCTAGCTGGTTAGCTTGATATTCCAGGGAGATTGGCGATGTTTTGAGCAGGGAACCTTGTGGTAGTGGTGACATAAACAGGAGAAAATGACAAATTCTCTTACCCTGACAGAGTGGTCAATACCAAAAGGGAGAATTCTCAAAAAATCATAGTAGGGGTTACTTGATGAAAGGTTGAAAGGGCAGTACCATATCTTCTTTATTGCGAGGAGAGGCGTCGGCGAAGGATGACGCCGTTAGAAATAACCTTGTCAATACTACCCTCAATAACAGTAAGATATGGGAGAGAACCTCTTTATGTCCATTGAATCAGTGAAAGACTATTTACGTCAATTTAGTGCGGCGGAGCGAGTTCAGGAGTTTGATGTTTCCAGCGCCACCGTGGAGTTGGCGGCGGCGGCCTTAGGGTGTGAGCCAGAGCGGATTGCAAAGACCTTGTCTTTTATGGTGAAAGGTGAGGCAGTTCTCATCGTGGCGGCCGGTGATGCTCGCATTGATAACCAAAAATACAAGGCCCAGTTTGGAGCTAAAGCGAAGATGCTTTCGCCAGATGAGGCGAAAACCCTTGTCGGGCATGCCGTTGGCGGTGTGTGTCCCTTTGCTGTGAAACAAGGGGTTCCCGTGTACTTAGACGCTTCCCTCAAACGGTTTACTACGGTTTTTCCTGCCTGTGGCAGTAGCAATAGCGCCATAGAACTTTCCATTGACGAGTTGGAACAGTTTTCCCTTTATACCGAGTGGATTGATGTTTGTAAGCTTCCTGCAGCCTAAGAGGCGGGAAGCGCAGGCCTGGCATGGACTGGACTGTTAAGGTTTTGTATTGATTCAAAAGTGTAGATAGCATGACTATGATAACGGGTATGCTACCAAGTGATTGTCATGAGACCTCAGAGCGCCTGATGGTGACGAGGCTGTGCTGATAGCTGTGAGTTTCACAGGCCTTCCCCTTGATAGGGGATTCCTGTGGCGGGGGCTACTCGTTTCGCCATGTTCGGATATTGAATAAGACACAGCGGGCAGGTAATTTTTAGAATGGGAGAGAAAGATGCAAACCATTAGCTGGAATGATTTTGAAAAGGTTGAGTTGCGTGTGGGGACGGTGGTGAAAGTGGAGGAGTTCCCTGAGGCGCGTAAACCCGCCTGGAAGGTTTGGGTCGATTTTGGGCCAGAAATTGGCGAGCTTAAGAGCAGCGCGCAAATAACTGCCCACTACAAGGCAGAAGATTTGATGGGCAGGCAGATTGTGGCTGTGGTCAATTTTCCGCATAAGCAGATAGGGCCATTTATTTCGCAGTTTCTGCTGACGGGCTTTGCTGATGAAGCGGGCGATATCGTTATCGCTGTTCCAGAACGTAAGGTTCCGAACGGGGCGAAACTTTGCTAGTTAGCTAGCTTTATGAGGTTTAACCATAGCCGCTTGGGAGAAGGGCACTGACCTGTTTGGCTCTGGGCTGTCCACTGAATTGACTGGAGGCTGAACTTGGCTGACATACAGTTGTCTACGGCTTGACTTTCCACGGGCTTGCCAGAAGCTGAATTGCTAGGAGATGAATTGGCTGTCATTCAACGGGCTGGGGTGATTTCTTTGGCATGAGGAGGCGTGTCGCTGGCTATTGGCCTGAGTTGGCGTCAACGAAAGTGAAACATGTAACGTCACAATCAAGACAGTCCTTAAGGCATGCTGTGCTGGATGGTGAATAGGGGTGTTGTTTTCCCCTAAAAAATTGGTAAATAAAGGATCCAAGGAGCGAAGCTCCTTGGCGGAAGGGTTATAGGGAAGGTAGAGCCTTCCCTATCCAACAAACAAGACATAGCTCGGCTCTAGCTTTTAGATAATGGGCGTAGCCATCATACTTCTCAGATAGGAATAAAAATAAAAAAAGAGCGGGTTTCCCCGCTCTTTTTTTATTCGTCGTCATCTTCGTCAGCTTGAGGCTTCAGGTGCTCAGGTATGATAGCCATTTCAAGAATGAGTGGCTTCATGAAGGAGTAACGAACCCCTTGCATATGGTCAGGATAGGCTTGGATAAGGTCGCGAATGGCGTCCCAGCAGTTATGGCATGGGGCGATTACTAAAGTCGCGCCAGTGGCGAGAATTTGATCGCGCTTAGCGGCAAGACCGATGATACGTTCATGGTGGTATTTACCAATACCGTTAAATCCGCCACCACCGCCGCAACAGTAGTTATAGTCGCCCACGGAGGGCATTTCACGGAAGTCTTCGGCAATATAGCTCATGATTTCACGGGTATACTGTCCAAGTCCATGGTTACGCACATAGTTACAGGCATCCTGCAGGGTGCAAGGCTCTTTAATTTTCTTGGCAGGGTCAATTTTAATTTTCCCTTCGCGAAGAGCTTCAGCGAGCCACTGTACATAGTGGATGTATTCCACAGGGGGCAGACCGCTTTCAATGCCACACCAGTAGGGGCCTTCAATGGAAGATGCACGGTGGGCGTGACCGCATTCGGTTCCCATAACGCGCTTGGGCTTTAAGCGTTCCATGGAAGCGTAAGTTTTTGAGATACTGTGACGAGCGCCTTCCCAGTCTCCGGCAAACATGGCGAGGGAGGTTTGATCCCAACCGGAGCTTGGAACAGTCCAGTTTTCGCCTGCAAGACGGAAGAGCATGGCGGCGTAAGCGATATCTTCAGGATAGTGCTTAGGTTCGCGAGCGTTGAGAGTATACATGATGTCGGCGTTTTCCTTGTCCACGGGGATCTCAAGGCCTGGCCATTCATCTTCGTTTTCCTCAACCATCCATTCGCAAGTTTCTACGAATTCCTCTTCGGATACGTCCATTTGAGCGGCGTATACGCGGTGCATACCGGAGCCAATCTTCAATTCCCAGGGCACAAAGCCTTGGGAGAAAAGAAGGCCGCGCAAGTAGCTAATCATAACGCCTACGTCAATGCCGTGAGGGCAGAACATGCCGCAACGGTTACAGCAGGTACACTGTGACCAGGCCACGTCCATACAGTGACGCATGAATTCGTTGGTAACGTTACCTTTCTTTTTAAGCATCACACCGAGGGTGGACTGGATTTTATAGGAAGGCACTTGTTTGGGGTCTTGGTCGTTTGTACGATAGAGGAAACAGCTATCGGCGCACATGCCGCAGTGGGCACAGATTTCGAGCCAAGTGCGGGTTTTCGACTTACAGGTTCTTTCAAGGTCCATACGTAGCTTTTCAGTGTCTACGTCCAGATGCTTCATTTCTTCGTAATATTGGGCACCGCCCTTGTCCGACAAAAGATGCTTGAGTTCTTCATCGGTAGTTATGGGACGATTGTTGCAAAATTGGCCTTGTGGCATAGAAAACTCCTTTCGGTAATTTCCGTGAGAGTGATTAGTCTCTGAATTAAAGTGGTCCTCTTACCAAGGGAGGGAATGACCACGGTTGCGGTCGCCGCGCTTAATGGCGAAGTCTGCGCCAAGCTGCCAGCGTGAGCCAAAGAAAAGTACAATGTGTGAAAGTTTTGTAAAGGGAGCGAGGACAAGGAAAAGGTTACCAAAGATAAGGTGAACCGTTAACCAAGTGCCGTAGGTTCCCATTTCCATGCGGGCTACAAAACCAGACACAAAGGGAATGATAACCAAGGCCAAGATGAGCCAGTCATGCCAGTCGGTTAACATGCGAACTTCTGGAAGAGCCAGACGACGCAGAACTAGAAAGAGCAGGCCGATGATGGCGGCGATGGTCAGAATGTCGGCGAGAAGACCGGGGAGTTGGGGAAGGTTGATGCCTAAGGCGCTTTTTAGTATTTCAGTATGAGCGATAAGGAACAAGGGCAACAGCACCGCGCCGAAGTGGAGCAGGAAGAAGCCCAGAGAAGCGAAAGGTTGGGCGCGCCAGCCGTGGGTTCCAAAGGGAATGAGCCAGCGGACAATGGAGTTTAATCCACCTTTCATACCAGCGTTCATATGGGGTTTATACGCCACCCTGTCGAGGCGCCAGTCGAGTCCTCGGAAATAAGAGACAAGGCGATAGAGCAAGCCGATGCAGAACACGGCAAGGGCTATGCTAAATCCTATTCCTGATAAAAATGAATTAAGTTGCGTCATTGGTTTCTCCTTACGAGGTTTGCTTATGATTTTGGGGCCGAATAATGTTGTGCTTTGATGCAGTCCTTACTTGGTGACAATCATAAGCTTGAGGCTCGTGTATACAGAAAATCTTGGTTTGCCCCAGCTGTGTGGCAGTTTGCAGAGCATAAAACACAGTTTGTGCCCCTGCCTTGAAGCAAAAGCCTCAAGGCGGGGCCTGTCAACCAGTTCTAATATTTGCGAATCTCTTCGTCGCGGCCAAAAACAAACCGGAAGAAATACGCGACAGCCACAAGACCACAAGCCATCAACAGATAGGTGAGGGTCTTTGTGTGCAGCATAAAGTCATGTAGAGAGTAAAATACTTGTTCCATAACTAACCTCACTGGTTACGCTTGTTGGTCACACTTGCATTTTGGGTCTTCGCGCAGGATGGGCAGTGTTGCGCACATGACGCGGTAGACCGTAATGATAAGAGTGAAGATAAACACGAGAATGCCAATTTCCATTAAGCTTGGATAGTAAGCGTCCTCGGGGGGCAATTGCCAGTTCAGGCCAAAGAGATACACGTTGAAGCGGTAGAGAACAACGCCAGCAACGGAGAGGAACGAGGCCCAGCGAATAAGGCATACATTTTTATCACGACCGCCAATGGCAAACATAAAAGCGGGGATAAGAACGAGTATATAGATTTCAATGATGTAGAAAATTCCGTACCAAGTAGTCAGATAGGACCAGGTATCGCTCATGGCCATATCAAAGAGGCGAATAAAGAAGTAGCCCAGCATAACAAGGGCGGCGCCTTTACTACAGGCAATGGCCACGCCGTCAACGGAGTTGAGATAATTGTCGTCGGCAAGGTGGCGTTGGAATTTACTAGAAAGGGTACCTTCAATGATAATCATTGAAAGACCGGCATAGATACTGGAGATAAAGAAGAAAACAGGAATCAGGCTTGAATACCACAGAGGATGCAGTTTCCCGGGACTCGTCAGGATAAGAGCGCCCAAAGAGGACTGGTGCATGGTGGAAAGTACGATTCCGAAGATGGTGAGGGGAATGACATAACGGTGTATGGCTTCGTAGTATTTTTTCATCCCTTTTCTTTCAAAGAAGGCAGGAGCCCACTCGATAAAGAGAACGGTTACATACAAGAATACACAGATACCTACTTCGTAGAGCAATGAGGTTGTTCCTACGGACCAGAAGATGGGGTAGGGTAAACGCCAAGGCTGACCAACGTCATAGGTCAGAGTTCCGACCATGGCGATGGCATAACCGAGGAAAGCACAGGTTATGGCAGGGCGCACAACATGCTTAAAACGTTTCATTCCAAAGAGGTAGTAGGCGCCACTGGCGGTATAGCCTATGGCAGAAAGGGCGACACCAGCGATTTTGAAGGGGTTCCAAATACCCCAAGCGGTGTTGTCGTCCAGGTTGGTTACCGTTCCCAAACCATGGAAGAAGCGCAGATAGGTCAGGTAGAGCCCTACCACCAGAATAATGCCCGTAAGGATATTGGCTGGCGTGAGCATTGAGGATTGATTATTGGCTTGAACAGTCATTACTTATCCTCCTCAGGCGCGTCAGTATCAGCGGGTTCATTTTGGGCCTCGGCCTCGGCGGCAAGTTTGGCTTCGTATTCTTTAACGGCGTCTTTTTTGGCCTTGGCGACACTGTTCTCAGTGTCCTTCTTGGCTTTCGCCATGGCTGCTTCAAGTTTATCTTCCGCGGCGGCTTCGGTGGCGGCAACTGCGCTTGCCACGGCCTCGTCCTGCTCCATGTCGGCTACCTTGTTGCGTCGCTTAGTAATGGCGTATGCTCCGCCAAGTAATACGGGCCACAATCCAGCGACCATTGGAGGAGCGCTAAGGGCACCAGAGGTGAGTTCTGGTATGGAGGTTTTGTTGAGTTCAGGCTGACCGAGCTTGGTGTGTTCGACAGGGGAGAGATACAGCCAGTTAGAACCGCCGACTTCATGCTCACCATAGATGGTGTCGACATATTTATCGGGGTTATTGGCAATGCGTTTGCGGGCAATTTTGAGAAGATCGCTACGCTTGCCAAAGACCAGAGCGCCACTGGGACATTTGTCCACACAGCCGGGAACCTTCCCTTCGGCTATGAGAGGCGCGCACATGGTGCATTTATAGACGAGGGGACGGATAGCGCTGTTATAGTCATAGGTCGGCATGGTGTAGGGGCAGGCTATTAAGCAATAGCGACAGCCAACACACAGACTTGGGCGATAGACCACGGGCCCTTCGGGGGTTTTAACAAAAGCCTTAACAAAACAGGCGGAGGCGCAGGCAGGCTCGAGGCAATGGTTACACTGCTGTTTACGGAATATGGGATGTTCTTTCCCGGCTACTTCGTATTTGTTCACAACGGTGTAGGATTCTTTGCCTCCGGTTCTGCGGCGCGAATTCAATACAGTCAGGTCGTCGAAAGGCACTTCCGGTTCTGGAAGTTCGTCGCTATTCACCTTTTGGCAGGCGGCTTCGCACTGACGGCAGCCAATACAGAGGCTTGAGTCATGCAAAACCCCCATGGCGTCGGGGTGCCCTTTGAACCCGGCGGTGGTGGCGGCTTCCCCCTTGGAGGGGGTAACCGCCAGCGCAACACCGGAAGCACTTAAGAGACCTAGGAATTTTCTACGATTCATACAGTGGAGCTCCTTAACGTTTTACCGGCTGGTGACAGTCGACGCAATCATTAGCAAGGGGCTTTTGGTCAAGGGCAACGTGACAGCCGATACACTGTTGGTGATAGGCGGCTTCGAGGTCAACCTTGGTATTCACAGTAGTAAGACCTGATTCAATGCTGTGACAGCTTACGCACTTGGGCGGCGTAATAGAGGCAGGGCTTTCGTGGTGGCATCCCATGCACAAAGCGGTATCCACAGTGTGGAAGGCCTGAACCATCTGGTTGTTTTCAACCTTGTCGGCGAGGGCTTTCACGATATCACGGTGGGGCATGACAACGGCTTCATTTTCGTTAACCATATAATCTATGGTTACAGTCTCAGGAATATCAGCCAGAGAAACGAGACCGGCAGAGGAGGCTTGGCGCTCTTTCGTCGTATAAATGGCGATGGCTTCAAGCTCTTTTTCAGACATGCCTTGGGCACGTTTGGCGGTGAGAGACTCTGTTTTGCCATAAGAGCGAGTGACGGTGTTGTGACACACGCCGCAGGAGCTTTCAGGCATGTTATCGCGGGGCATTACCACGTGACAACCAGCGCATTCGGATTGTTTTTTGATTTCATTATGGCAGCCAACGCAAGAACGGTTGGAGTCTTCTTTGTGCATCACATGAGCGATGTTGGCATAATCGGTGCTGGCGGTTCCTTCAAGGGTGTGACAGGAACTACAGGCGGAGATTTCTTTATGGTGGCAGGTGCGGCAGTCAAGGCTGACCTGTTCGTGTAACTTGTGGTCAAAGGTGACAAGGGCCATACCGCCATCAGAAACGATGCCTTTTTCAGACTTGGGCAGCATAACGACAGAGTCGGGCTGACCGCGCATGAGGCGAGGTCTGCTTTGAACGGCGTGTTTGTAGCTGTTCACTTCTTTCAGCATGGAAACCATAGCCTGACCGTGACAGCCTTCACAGCTGGTGGGGGCGGAGATGGTCGCTGAGGTTCTTTCGGGAGAGTCAGCTGGCAGAGGTGAGTTTACTTCCATGTGACAGTTCACGCACGATCTGTGTGAAATATCGCCAAGGGTCAAACCAGTGGCCAATTTGAAGTCATCAATGGCAGGGGCGGCTTGACCGGCTTTTTTGGCAGCGGCTTCTAATTCAGCCTGTTTTTTGGCTGCGGCGCTAAAGTCAGTGTCGTTATAGTGGCAACTGCGGCAGGACTCTTCGGTTCCGGGGATGTAATCCACGCGCTTCATATTCTCATCGTAAGAAGCGTGACAGGCGCCACAGTTAGTGTTGGTGGCGGGATCAAGGGGAATGCCTGCGGTAGCCGTTAGGTGGCGGCTATGAAGAACTTTGGAATAAGGGATTTCAGACCAACCCTCATTGCTTGGGGGGTAGGCGGTGTGACAGGTACGGCATTCGGCTTGAATGGGGCCTGTTTTTACACCTTGGGAAAGAAGATCAGTGTGACAGCTAACACAGTTGTTGTGGTAGAAGTCTTTGAGGTCTTTTTCCGCGACACCGGAACCCTCTTTAAAAGTGAACGTCAGCTTACCGTCAACCTTTTCGGTGTGACAGGCGCTACAGTCTTTGCCCATGGCTTGCAGAGCTTTGTCATGGGTATCGTGGGGAAAAACGGCGGGCGGAAATTCGGCATCCTTCGCCGCCATGGTTTCCATCAAGACGATGTCGGCTCGCTGGGTGGTTTTTTCTGGTGGCCCTTCAGCAGCTATTGCCCCATAGCTACAGTAAAGAAAGGCCGCGAAAGCCGTTAGGCATAGGAGTGTACTCCACCGCGGCAATACTGACTGATTCTTCATAGCGCAGTCCTTTGATAGAGATGAGTTATCCCTTGCAGTGCAAGAGAGGAACCGGGTTGGCAAGAAAACCTGAACAGGGTCTTATTGCCACGAACACAACAAAGTTTTTTTCGCTCCACGACAAAACGGCAACCTCACAGGGAAGATATGAGGCTGTCTGTTGGCGCACAGAGCAAATTTCTAACTCCTATACATATAGAGGATATGGAGGAATTGTGCAAGGTGTTAATCTTTGAGACTGATTACTGATATCGTTTGCATGTCTTGTGTTTTGGAGAAAAAATAGGCGTAGGGAAGAGGAAAGTGCTTGAGGAGGAACAATAAGCTTAACAAACAGCCTGTGTATCTAAAGTGTACTTGTAAGGTACGATAAACTATGGTGTTTTGACTCAGATTCCACCTATATTTGAATTAGGTGCCTCTGGCGCAAGACCTTAAAGCCTACAATGAGTGTTGTGGGCTTCTTTATAAGAATTATTTACCTTTTCTCAATAGCCATAGAATTGGAGTTTTTTCAGCCATTATGTGTACGTTGTCGCCCTTGTGATTACAAAAAAATTAGTGAGGGGCTGGGGCGAGGGAGGTTAACCAACAGCCCCATAGAGGGGAAAGGTAGAAGCCCTGCGAACAGGGCTTCCAAGGTATGTGATGAGTAAAGAGACGACTAAGGGAGTGCGACAGCTTCGATTTCAATGCGAGCGCCCATGGGGAGGTCTTTAACGGCGATGGTGCTTCGAGCGGGGAAGGGAGCTTTGAAGTAAGAAGCGTAAACCTCGTTAACAGCCGCAAAGTCTTTAATATCGGTGAGGAAGATGGTTGTTTTGACTACCTTGTCCATAGAGGAGCCGGCTTCTTCAAGGATGGCCTTAATATTTTCGAGGCTCATTTTGGCTTGGTCGGCTATGGCCTCGGGCATCTTTTTGGTTTGGGGGTCGAGGGAGAGCTGGCCTGAGACAAAAATCAGATTGCCTGTGCCAATGGCCTGAGAGTAAGGCCCGATGGCTGCTGGAGCTTTGGGTGAAGAAATGGCTGTTTTAGCCGTGGCATCAGCTGCCATGGCCTGTTGGCTGAAGGTAAAAAAAGCGGCAAAGGCAAAAAGGCAGACCAGAACACTCAAGCGAGAAAGAACGGTACGATTCATCATAATACTATCCTAGGGTTGCAGGGTGAAGTAATCAACTTTGGAAAGATACAATGACCATTGCCAAGAAAGATAAGAACAAATTTGGGGGTGGCCCTGTGGTTCTACGGCTGTCGGTATATATAATACTTTTTTGAGTGTTGGCGTGATAACTCATTAAAATCAGACCAGCGAGCGACCGACCAAGGAAGTAAATAAACCAACAAGATTAGCGAGGACAGGACGAGTAGCGAAGCGAGAGAGGACAGCGGTAGTTTGGAGGACAGCGGGAGCAGGGTGAGCGTGTAAGGGGGGGCGAAGGCAAGCCGAGGACGGCAGGGGTAACAAGAGCACAAAGGCCAAGGAACAAAGCTTCGACTCTATTAAAGAGTATAGTCTAAACTTTGTTCCTCGGCAAATTGTCTTTTTATGCCCTAGGGTAATTCCGATGTTTCTGGTCTTAGGCTCAGGGCTGTGTTCGCGCCTCCATCTACCGGGGCGAAAGTCAACAGCTTGTTTGGATACAGTATTAATATAGAGGGGACTGCTGAAAACCTTCTTCAGAGGGCATGATAACAAGCCCCTTATGGGGTTGTTCAAAGGGTGAGGCGGATGAGTTTTCTTTTCGGTTCATATAGCTGATGCCGAGATTCCTTTTTTTCTTACTGTCTGTCAAAAAAAGGCCGACGGCTGTTTCGTCGTTTTTGTTCCACAGAGAAAATAGACAGTTTTCAACATTATCGCACTGCTGGTTACTAATCTCAGCCTTGCCATAAATTCTGTTGAACTGTCTTTCAAGGCGAAGTTTGAGGTCAGTGGCGATTTTTTGAGTAAATTTAGGTTGTTTGTCGGCGTCGATGCTGAAATTAATTTCAATGAGTTTATCGTTGAGAAAAACATAACCCATTTGACCGTCAAAGCCTTCAAGCTCAAATCCATTAACCGTCATGCCTCCATCGGGAGGGATATTTGGCGGGAGTTTGATTTTTATGGCATCCGCAGTTTGCTTTCGAGTGATGCCCCAAGGGGTTTTTTTAATTTCAAAAATGTCGTCGGCATGGGCAAAGCTCGCCATGCCTACAGTGCAAAGCGTGGCAAGAAGACACAATACGGTCAGAAGGCGGAAGGAGTGGTTTTGCATAGCAATTCAAGGTAAGAAGCCCTGAGGGCAGGGCTTCTTAGGGCAATAAGATTAGGCCAGAGCGATGGCTTCGATTTCCATGGTGGCTCCCAAGGGGAGGTCTTTTACCGCGAAGCAACTGCGGGCTGGGAATGGCGCGTTAAAATAGGTGGCGTAGACTTCGTTAAAAGCGGCAAAGTCTTTGATGTCAGCCAAAAATACTGTAGTTTTAACTACCTTGTCGAGATGAGAACCGGCTTCTTCAAGAATGGCCTTGAGGTTGTTTAAGCAAGCTTTGGCTTGTTCGGCAGTGGTGGCAGGCATCTCCTTGGTCTGGGGATCAAGGGGGAGTTGGCCCGAAACAAAAATCAGGTTGTTCGCGGCAATGCCTTGGGAATAGGGACCGACGGCTGGGGGCGCGTTGGTGGTTGCGACAGCTTTTTTTGAACTCATGGTGACTTCTCCATAGGTTGATTGGTAAAATATAGCTATATAGCAGACCGAGCTTTGAAGCAAGTAAAGCCTGACCTGCGGTGAGGCAAGTCAGGCTTTTTTGTATCGCCTTACAGACGAGATTTTTAGTCTATATTGGTTTTAAGCTTAAGGCCTTTGCTGTCAAGTTTATTCCAACCGAGGAAGTAGTACATGATGGCCAGAAGAGCAATCCACATCGGTCCGACAATCATGGCGATGCGTGTGGTGGGGGAGATGCAAAGAATCACACCAACGCAGAGCAAGCCACCGAGGGCGATGTAGTTGGTAATGGGATAGAGAGGCATCTTGAACTTGATTTTCTTAACTTCTTCAGCGGTTTTACCTTGACGTGACTTGAGGTGAACAACAACGATGGTTCCCCAAATCCAAAGAGCGGCGAAGGTCGCGATACTGGTGACCATAATGAAAACTTCTTCAGGCAGGAGATAGTTTAAGAGTACGCCTGAGAGCATAACAAAGGAGGACACGATAATACCGCGTGATGGTACGTGGTGGGAGCTAATATGCGCGAAGTACCAAGGAGCTCTTTTTTGCAGGGCAAGGTTGTAGAGCATGCGGCCGTTACTGAAAATACCGCTGTTACAGGAAGAAAGCGCCGCTGTGGCAACAACAAAGTTGATGATGCCTGCTGCTGACTTGATCCCGAGGTTTTTAAAGGTAAGAACAAAGGGACTACCTTCGGTTCCGCCGCTGCCACCAGGGTTAATATCCATCCAAGGGAAGATACACATGATAACAAAGAGGGCGCCGATATAGAAAATAAGAATACGCCAAAGAACTTTGTTTACAGCAGAGGGGATGTTTTTTTCGGGGTCGCAGGTTTCACCAGCGGCAACACCGATAAGCTCAATACCAACAAAGGCAAACATAACCATGGATAAAGCCATGATAACGCCAGTCATGCCGTGGGGCAGGAAGCCGCCTTCCAGGGCATAGAGGTTGCTAATGCCTGTGGGTTCGCCGTCCGCGCTACCAATGCCGAAGAATATAATTCCTAAGCCAATGATAATCATGGCGATGATGGTAACGACTTTAATAAGGGAGAACCAGAACTCGATTTCTCCAAAGAGCCTTACTGAGACAAGGTTGACGCAGGTCATGGAGACCAGGGCTAAAAGCGCCGGAATCCACTGGG
>CAZYJQ010000013.1:0-36568 GCA_964647835.1 uncultured Desulfovibrio sp.
GCCTCGCTATCCCTATGCAAGTTGAACATGTAACTGAAGACGGCATGGCCCACTGCTTTGTTGGCAAGAGCACAACAGAAGTTGTTGCGTCCACCGCTCTCTTGGAAGAAGAAGTAAAACCCGGTGACTATATTATAGTACACGCGGGCTTTGCCTTGAGAATTATGGAACCCAAAGACGCTGAAGACACCTTGCGCCTATTACGGGAATTGGCGGAATTGGCCCAGTTCGGCACCAGCCCTTCCTAACACTTCAAAATTCTTGCTTCCAGTCCCCTCGTTTGCGGTCTCTCTTGGCCTTCCGGCTACCATGGCTGCCCTGCTCTTTCTCCACTGGGGTAAACTGATAGCCTGTGGGTCGTTTCTCTGTGCCAAAGGTTCCGCATGCCCTGTAACGCCTGCGAACACAAGTGCATAAATTCATGCAATAAGTGTCAAATAAGGTCATTTCATAACTGATGGATCTGAACTGTACCCAAGTATCCCACCTATCCTTTTCCCGTTTAGAGCTTTCAATGGATTTAAAAAGTTCTAAAAAAGAAAAAACCTTCCCGAAGAAAGGTTTTCCATTATCTAGCGTAAAGTACTAACTAGTAACGTGGCTGACGGGGAGCACGTGGTTGCGCTTCGTTTACACGAATCGTGCGACCACCAAAAGAGGTACCGTCTAGGGCTTCTACAGCACCGGCGGCGCTTTCAGCATCAATTTCAACAAAGCCAAAACCGCGGGCGCGGCCTGTTTCCCGGTCGCTAACGAGCTTTACAGAGCTGATTTCACCGTGAGAGGCGAAAAGATTGCGAACTTCTTCTTCCGTAGCCGACCAGGGCAGATTGCCCACATAGAGAGACTTACTCATTAAAAAAACCTCATAAAAAAAGACAACAAACCGCGTCTAAAAAACCACATCCACTTGCAGCTTTCACGCGTCTCCATAATTGAATGCCCTATGTTGTCATCATAGTCAACAAAAAAGTATCAAAACCGCTAACTTTTTTTACTTCAAGGTCAGGATTTTATTCCACAAGGCATCGCAACAATTTAACGCCTGACTGAAATAATATTTCTGCTTTATCCGGCTTAATGGCTGATATAACCTCTCCCCTGCCAAAACTGGGATGTTCAATAAACATTCCGGCAGTAATGGGGGTTTTCATCGAGTAAGGAATAGGGGTGTCAGCCACATGGCGCACCATGGCTTCTTGCCAAGCGCTTTCTATTTTTGTGGCAGTTTTTGAGCGAGAGGCTGTCTTTCTTCCTCCTAAATCAGTGGCGGTTTCTCTGGCCTGCCCTGCTCTAACGTGTCGCACCGTGGACGAGGCGGGCTTTGTTTTTACGGCTTTAGGAGCATAATATTTATGTACACTGCCACAGGCCTTACACTCGACCTTAGCAATGGCGCCATCAAGTACCAACATGACAACATGACCGGTGACATCGTCGCAGCGGCGACATCTCGTTGTTATAAAATCACCAGGTTTCGCTATAGCCATACAATAACTCCTCAACACGCACTATAGTAACTATCTGCTATTGTTTTATATATCGTTGCTGTTCCCGCTCCATTCGAGCGGCCAAATTTTCCAATGTGGTGGCAAGGGCCAATAAGCCATCATTATGGTTCTTTGAGCGCCTATTAAGCCACTTTGCCAAAAAGACAAGGTCACTTGTATCCATATTCCTCGTATCCGTAAAGCGTCTAAAGGCCGAGGCCAGATTTTGACGCGCGCTTTCTCTTTCGGCAACTTTCAAGCGATACTGCTGCTCAACCTTATGAGACACACTGACACCAGCGTTTTCAGCATCGAGGAAATGTTCTTGATAGTTCATATGCGCTTCAGAGGCCTCTTGTTCGGCAAGAATAAATTCCTCGGCAGCCTGACGAATTTCACCTGAGTCCACAAATCCCCGAATGCAACCGGCGTTAGTCCTTAAGGAACCTGCGTAAAGGCCATACATTTCGCCAACTTCTTGGGAGGATAGGTTAACCGTCGCTTCGTGGCGCGTATAAACGCGCTTGCCAGCTTCCTGGTTAACAAGGCGAATAAACCGTTCCGCATAGAGCTTATAGAGCCCGTCAACCATGGATGGCATGAGTATATAGTCCAATAGCCCTTGGCGGGCAAGTCCGGTTTCAGCATAGGTGCTGAATTTTCCAGACAAACGAGTTCCATAGCGGGTATTCAAAAAAGCAAAGCTGGTGGTCGTTACTCCCTTGGAAGTGGCGAGAACATGGGTACCATGAGGCCAGTAACCGTTCACAAGATCATGGGCGATCTTCTGAATTATGGTCAAGGGAATAACCGTATCTTGACTACTGGGGATGAGGGTACCGTCTGAGATACTTGTGGTTCCTAGGATGGTCGAGGTATTTTGTTCGCCCTTCAAAGACTCGCCTACAGTCACCCGAACAACTTTACCGTCTTTTCCAGTTGAGCCACCTGCCCCTTCCTGACTGGGAGGAATAACTAATGGCGGAATCAACGTCGATGGCGTTTCATTTTCTGCCACGGGGGTGTTCTGCGTCCCTTCGTTTAGCTTAGTAAAATCGTCCCCTTCATGGGTTGGCCCTAAGGAGGACAAGCCCTCCCCTAGCTGAGGAGGAACTTCCGATAGCGTAACGTCTTGAGGCTTTTGAGGGACAACAGGCGTATCAGAAGTGGACATCTTAAAGCCCGGGCGCGTGGCTTCAGGCAAGGTTACACCAGAGGTCGAAGACGAAGCGGCAGGTTTATCGACAGGTTTTTTAGGGAAAACGCCTGAAGAATAAATAACACCGCCCGCGATGGCAAGAATCACTAGAGAGAGAAGAAGTCCTTTTATTTTGGCTGACATATACGTTCATTCCATACAACAAAGTGAGTGAAAAGGGGCATAGGCACCTAGCCCAAGTGGATAAAGCCGATTAATTCGGTTCGATGCGAATATACAAATCGCCAGAAAGAGCCCCTACGCGTTTACCAAGTCCCTTAAGGCGCATGGTTTTCCCCGGGGAGAATTCCAAGGGTAGGGTAACCTCAATGGTCTGGGCTTCGGAAGTGATACCGTGCTGAATTTGCATTCGCACGCGCGCGCCGGGAACAATACGCTCTCGAGGCAGGTGCAACACCTGTTCATCATCAATTTGGCGCAAAGCCCAGCCCTTTAAACGAGTCAACAAGGTTCCACTGGAAGGCCCGTCTTTGCGCTTATCTCTATTGCCTAAAACAACTTCAGCGGCGGGTCTAAGAATTTTATCGTGGGCCACATCTTGGATTCGTTTATAAATATCTTCAAAAACACGTTTGGCGAAAGGGTCGTTCAAAATATCCGTAATAACCTGCCCCTTGTCCTCTTCGTTATAGTTTTGGTGCCCTTGAAAGCTAGAATCATTTGAAGTGCCATGGGTGGCGCTTGAAGCAGAGGAGGCGGTGGAGTTATTCGAGGCATTGGAGGCTGTAGATGTTGCGGAGGAGGCTTTCTTGGCGGCTTGCCTGGCTTTTTCTTGTTCTTTTTGGGCTTTGGCATAAGCTTTTTCAGCTTCGCGCTTCATCCGCTCCGTTGACTCGGCCTGTTTTTTTTGTGTCCCTTGTTCTTTCTTTGCCTGTGCCCCTTGGTCTTGAGATTTTTGCCTATCTTTCTGCTTAAGACTTTTTTCTTCGTGATGCTGAACAAGAATAACGTAGGCTTCGTTTACCTGTTGAAAACGGCGCGCGGCATTGGGCAAGGAGGGGTTAAGGTCGGGATGTAAGGCAAAGGCGAGACGTCTGTAAGCTTTTTTTACAGTCTCAATGTCAGAATCCCCGCTTATTTCCAATACTGCATAACATTCTTTTTCAGTCACGCAGACCACCATTTCCTTAAAATTTATAACAGGCCGTCCAATGCGCCCCTTGTCTACTTTACGGCTTCGATTGTAAAAACATTATCCCTTGTTCGGGATATCGTTGCGCAATGCGGAGTATCATCAATACTGCTTTGTACCCCACCTTGTGCCTTTTCGATTACCACGCAGGCATCATTATTGAGTAAGGAAGTCTGTCGAGGGCGCCCTACCTTTTATGTATCACGAAGCCTTTTTCGGAACAATGCCGTTTATATTAAGGGCGTGAGCTTGACTGTCGCCATGGATAAGATCAGCCTCATGCAAATAGTGAATACCCTCGTCAACAAAGTCTTCAAACTTCATTTCTTTGGGAATGCCTGGGCAATAATCCTTAGCAAGCTCAAGGCTCACAGGGTCAATCAAATTGCCTCGAAAAAAAGGCCAAGCGCGACACACATCAGGTTTAGCTTCATGGACGCCACATCCCACGCCTTCAGTAAAAAAGATGCAAAAACCATTCTGCGACGTTTGCAAACGTAATTTTCCGTTGGCTTCCTCGGCATATTGTTTTTCAAAGACTTCACAAGACATCTCTAAAAATTGACAAAGACGCTCTACCTCACGCGGCGAGACGAGTATGCCGCCAGAACCTTCACAACAATGCCCACAGCACTTACAGTCAAATTGATGTCCCATAGATTTAGACCAAAATACCCTTTGAAAAACTGCGAGCTTCCATCATCTTGCGGTGTTCAACCATAATACAGGCGTTTTCCACCACCTGCATTTCGCTTCCAAAAAATATCTCATGAACCTCAGGATTCATTATGCCAAGCTGCATCCAAAAAACAAAGGGCAGAGCCAGTAATCGTTGGCACTCTTTGGCTACTTCGGCGCAATGCACGCTCGCTCGAAACACGTTCACAAGGTCTATGGTACTGGGAACTTCAGCTAAGCTTCTATAGGTGGTAAGACCCCATACATTTTGACGAACAGGATGAACAGGAAAAACGGTATAACCAGCCTCGATAAGATAGCGGCCCACAGTATCAACAGGTTGACCCGGAACATCTTTGGCGCCGACTATGGCTATACACTTCACATCTTTAAGCAGTTTTTCAGTTATTTCAGGTTGCATACTTCCCTCGGGATAAATTTAATACGAAATTGTCTCATACCCCTTACATTTAAGCAACATAAGCGACCATCTTCATATCCATAAAATTATGGTTTACCCATGAGCACCCGTTCCCTAAAGGGGCACTTTGAAAGGGCGTAGTTTGAATAACTGTCGTCGTGAGTAATTTCTTTTTGAACCCACTCGGGCATAGAAAATGACTCGTTCTCGTCTTCAAGCTCGATTTCGGCGATACAAAGACCCGCGTTATCTCCCAAAAACTCATCGATTTCCCATAGCCTCCCGTCATGCACAAGTTCATAACGCATTTTTTCTATACGCTCATGTGAAGGAATGGTATCCAATATTTTTATGGCGTCAGCAACAGGAATGTCATATTCGTATTCTTGGTGGGTCATACGCTCTTTTTTGCTCTTAAGGGTAAGCTTGCCCTCATCTCCAATAACGCGCACCCGTACAATAAATCCATCGCCTTTCGCCACATAGCCCTGCACAAGAAGTAGCGGTTTTTGGGAACAAAATTGCTTCCAGCTTTTATTCTGAACAAAAAACCGTCTCTCAATTTCAATAGCCATATTCCTTCCTAATCCCCTTGACCATGCTAGTCATATGAGGCAAAAGATTCTTTAGGGTGATTTTCACAAAACACCACAGGAGCTACAGAGGAGCTACAATGATATACGATGTCGATATGGAAACTCTTCCGCGTGAAGACTTATATAAACTGCAATTGTCCCGTTTGCAAAATCTTTGTGAACGTCTTTATGCCAATGTGCCTTTTTACCAAAACCTTCTCCAAAATTGCGGTTACGCTCCCGGTGATGTTCGCTCCCTCGATGATTTATCCAATCTCCCCTTTACCACCAAGCAGGATTTGCGCGACAACTACCCTTACGGCCTCTTCGCCGCCCCTCGCGACACCATTGTACGCTTGCACGCCTCTAGTGGAACTACGGGTAAAGCCACCGTTGTCGGCTATACCAAAAGAGATATCGAAAACTGGAGCGAGCTTGTAGCTCGCTGTCTTTCAGCGGCCGGCATACGCCGTGGCGACACCATCCAAAACACCTATGGCTATGGTCTTTTTACCGGTGGCCTTGGAATGCACTATGGGGCGGAAAAACTCGGCGCCACCGTTATTCCCGTCTCAGGGGGCAACACCAAACGACAAGCCCATATCTTAAAAGATTTTGGCGCCACCGCCATTACTGCAACGCCCTCTTTCGCCCTTTACTTTAATGAAATCGCTGAACAAGAGGGAATTATAGTTAAAGATTTGCCCCTGCGAGTTGGCGTTTTTGGCGCGGAACCGTGGACAGAAGAAATGCGTAAAACCATTGAAGAAAAAATGGGTATCAGCGCCGTTAATATTTATGGACTGTCTGAAATTATGGGTCCCGGGGTTGCTCAAGAATGCGCTCATGCCAAAAATGGCATGCATATTTTCGAAGACCATTTCATCCCTGAAATTATCGACCCCGATACTGGACAAACCCTTGCGCCCGGTGAGGTTGGCGAACTTGTCATTACCACCATCACCAAAGAAGGCATCCCGCTTTTACGCTATCGCACCAAAGACATGACCAGCTTAAACTATACGCCTTGCAGTTGCGGGCGAACCCATGTGCGCATTAACCGTCTCATGGGCCGCAGTGACGATATGCTCATTATCCGCGGGGTCAACGTCTATCCTCAGCAAATCGAATCCTTCCTTGTGGAAACCCATGGACTTTCTCCACATTATGAAATTGTCGTTACGCGCGAAGGACAGCTTGACCAACTGGAGTTGAAAGTTGAGCTGACCGAAGCCATGTTTGCCAAACAGGAAATCAGACACCTGCAAAACATTGAACGAACCCTCAGAAGTTCCATCAAAGATTATCTGGGAATTTCCACTAAAATACGCCTTGTAGAACCTCAAAGCCTCCCCCGCTATGAAGGGAAGGCCAGTCGGGTGACAGATTTAAGACAAATCATTTAGGCGCTTTTCGCAAAGACTGCAAAATCCCCCTGACCAAGAAATGCAAGGTCAGGGGGATTTTTTGAGTTCTTTAAAAGCCAAAGCAAGAAATCAATAATTCAGAGAAAAAAACTCCTCCAGCAATGCAGTCTAAGAAAGAGTGATAATCAGAGGCACGAGGTGAAGTTGAGCCGAACATTCTTCAGTTCTTGCAAGCTCCCAAGAAAGCTTTTCCATATCCACCTTCAACGCTTGAGCCACGGCCTCGACAACGCCCTTAACGTTAATAAGGGGGTGGCGTGAAAAAACCTGAGGCAGGCCATAGGTCAAGTTACACGCCAGACAAGCTCCGGGCCGTTGGTGAAGCTCGAAATTAAAGCGCAAGGTATCGCCTTTTTGTTCAACGAAACGCAAGGTAATGTCATAGGCACCATCTTCACAGTCACCATACAGCGCGTCAAAAAAGGCATCGGCCCTCTCGGCAGGAAAAACGCCATCGGCCCAATCAGATGTAAACAATGCTGTAACGTCGCCCATATATTCTCCTCGTCTGTAAATCTTTGTCTAACAATTTTTAAGTGGAAATTGTGTCATATCACAGGCATGAGGCAGTATTGTATACGCCTACGCTGTTTTGTACCGACAAACCAAACCAGCACTGACCAAACCAGCACTGGAGCCGTGAGTTATTGAGGTAACCGCAATATGAACAGGCGTCTACCGAGCTCCGCAAATAGAGTAATGAACCGCCTGCAAAACGCACTCATGCTATGATGAGTCACGATAAAACTCAACAGCCTTACTGATAAAAACTACTCAAGTCTGTTGAATTTGCCAATGAGCGTAGCAGTGAACTCGCCAACAAACTTACCCGTAGACTTACCAGCCAACTTGTCAGTGAAAAACTCATGACTCTGCAAGCAAGTCAGATCCTGAATCTAACCCTAAACCTGAGCCTGAACCTATCCTCGTCTGCACGAAGATAGACTAGCTTAAAAACTGGTTTTAGGAAAGCCGTTCGTCCCTATCCATTTGCTTTTTACTTTCTGTTCTGCCCAAGCTAACTCCCTTAGATAAATCCTTAATCTACGCCAAAATCATCCTTGCTCCATTAAAGAACCTAATTCCTTCTTTACGAGTCAACGGCACCTTTGCATATTGCCATTTGACGCCCTTTTGACTATTCTTTTAATAATAGCGTGACGCCCCCTATGAACTCGACACTGGTTTTTCTTTTGTTGTGATATGTGAGACTGTTTGCTACTATGTTCCTTTGTCACCCCATGACGGGGTTATCCCTCAGCGGGACTCATTGGGACCTTTTTACCACGAATTATACATGCAAAAAGAAACACGTTTCTCCACTATTCCCACATCCGAAAAATTAATCGCCATTTACAACTGCCTTTTTGACAAGAAAGGTCAAGATATCCTTACCCTTGATGTTACGGACGAGGGTGTGGTGTATGATGGTGTGGTTATCGCTACCGCAACTTCTTTACGCCATGGGCAAGGGCTGTCAGACAGTGTTCTGGAACTATGCCGCCAAGACAATATTGAGTTTCTCAATATTGAAGGATACGCGGTTGGAGAATGGATATTACTTGATCTCAATGACGTCATCGTCCACATCTTCCAAGAAGAAACGCGCGATATGTACAAATTAGACGACCTTTGGCCCCACGCCACCGAGCTTACGGACTCTGCGCCCCTTGAGTAAAAGGACAATTCATGCCTCAACAAACTCCGCAAACCCTTCTTCTTATCCTTGACGGTTGGGGGCAAGCCCCAGCCTCAAACGGTAACGCCGTCAGTCTTGCTAAAACCCCTACCCTGGACGCCCTCACTGCCTCACCCAATAAAAGCCTTCTCGCCTGTAGCGGACGGGCCGTTGGCCTACCTGCGGGATATATGGGCAACTCCGAAGTAGGGCACATGAACATCGGCGCAGGAAGAGTGGTCTATCAAGACATGACGCGCATTGATATGGCTATTGAGGACGGAAGCTTTACCCATAACGAGACCTTTTGCGCCCTCCTCGAAACGTCCAAAAAGAATAAGGCTCCCGTTCACCTCATGGGCCTTCTTTCAAACGGCGGAGTTCACAGCCATAGTCATCATCTCATTGCATTAGTTAAGCTGGCGCATACTCACGGCGTTTCCACAAAAATCCATGTATTTACCGACGGGCGCGACACTGACCCCCATTCGGGGCTCGCCTTTATCAAAGAACTCCAGGGCAATCTCCCTTCCAGTTCGAACATCGTTTCTATTTCTGGGCGCTATTACGCCATGGATAGAGACAAACGCTGGGAACGCACGAGCCTTGCCTGGGAAGCCATTATTAAAGGCGATTCCCCCACAGAGGCGACTCCTGCCATAACTGACGTGATATCCTATGTTGAAGCCTCCTATGCTGAAAAAATTACCGATGAATTTATCGTCCCCGCTGTTCTCAAAGGCTATTCAGGGATTCTCCCCGGCGACTGTGTCTTTATGTTCAATTTCAGGGCCGATCGCATGCGCCAAATGGCAAGGCTTTTCGCCGGAGAAGCCATCGAAGGCGTGGAATACACCTCCTGCCCCGCTCTTTCCGCCATCGCTTCCATGACCCATTATGAAGACAGCCTTCCCTTCCCTGTGGCCTTTGCCCCTCAACAACTTCATAATGGCCTTGGGGAAGTCGTGGCCTCAGCTGGGTTAGCCCAGCTACGTATTGCAGAAACTGAAAAATATGCTCATGTAACCTTCTTTTTTAACGGTGGCAAAGAAGCCCCCGAGCCCAATGAAAAACGCATCCTGATTCCTTCTCCAAGGGATGTGCCAACCTATGACCTCAAACCCCAAATGAGCGCCGTGGAAGTCACAGACGCCCTTATCGCTGAATGGAAAAACGGAACTACGACCTTCTTTGTCTGTAACCTCGCCAATATGGACATGGTTGGGCACACAGGCGACATTCAAGCCGCTGTGGAAGCCGCTGAAACCGTTGACGCTTGCGTCGCTCGTATTCTCGAGGCAGTGCGCCAGTCTCAAGGCATCTTGCTGCTCACGGCAGACCATGGCAACGCAGAAGAAATGTTAACGCCGGCACACACCCCCCATACCGCCCATAGCACTAACCCCGTGGCCCTAATCATTGAGGATTTTCGCCCCCATGCAAAGGCTTTTTCTGTTGTTGACGGAGGGAAACTCTGCGACATCGCCCCTACCATATTAACCCTCTGGGGTCTCCCCCAACCGGCTGAAATGACCGGCAAACCTTTGGTGATAATTCATGAGTAACCGCCCCATTGAACCAGCCAAGCCAATGGCATTTGAGCTTGTCGTCTACTACACCTGCCCCTATTGCCACAACAATTGCCCGGTTTTAAGCCCTACCCTCCCTACCATGGCCATGTGTACGGACTGCCATAAACAATTCCCCATCGTCCCCATCGACGAACGCTCGGTACAATTTTTACGTATTGTTTGGGCCAACGGCCCCGCTGCTGTGGACCCCGACTTTCTCTAATCTTGCCCCCTGTCAATTCTCCGCCAATGACACAAAAAAAGGCGGAGAATTTTTCCTTTAGGGGACATCTCTCCTCTCTGCCTTCTCTTTTTACCTAGCCCCCCATCATATATCCAAAACCAGAATAAAAGCTGGCATTATTTTTGCTTAAATCAAGCAAACTGGTAAATATTGCCCCACGGGGGGTCACATTAAGGAGAAAACCATGATTATTATTGACGGAACACAGAGCAACCTGAGCATCAGCAACTACACCAACTTAGAAGAGGCGCTTATCCATATTGCCAACCAGGATGGCATGAAAGAGCGTATCGTTACCGACGTTATCGTTAACGACCAACCTTTTACAGAAATTTATCCTCACCAGGCCGAAGACATTACCGTAGGCTCCATTTCTTCTTTAGAGTTGAAAACAATTTCAGCCGAGCAAATGAGTGGCGATGTTCTCGAAGAATTGCCCAAAGTTGTGGCCATATTGGTTATGGGGTCGAATAAAATTGCCGAGCTTCTGCGCTCTGGTGAAACCACTGAAGGTCTTGAGCTCTTGCAAGACACCGTTGATGTAAGTCGCGACTTTCTCGCCATTATAGGCCTGCTCATTACCAGCAGTAAATCTGTGGAAGTTCGCCAAAAACTTCAAGATTTCACCAAAACTTTTTCCGATCTTATTTCTGAAGCCATTGACACCATGGGTGATGAAGACTGGATTTTAACAGCTGACCTCTTTGAATATGAACTCGTCCCAGCCATTAAAACCTTGGACGACATTATCAATAAGCTTAGCGCCGAGACGAGCCAAGGCAATGTTCAATAGAACCGCCGAAGTCGAAGCTCTGTATGAAGCAGCTCACTCCCTTGTCCAGCAAGAACTTGCCTTGTTGGACAAGGAAGATATTGACGCTTTAAGCGACATAACGCTCAAAAGAGAAACTCTTATCACAAAAATGCTCGCCATACGCCATGAGTGTGATGAAGACTGCTTGCTTGAACTTTTAATTAAGCTTCAAGTGGCTCAACAACAACTCATTCTTAAAGCGCGTAAAGAACAAGACAGTTTGCGAGGACATCTTCAGGTGCGCAAAAAGCAAAGCGGATACTTTGCTAACGCTCAAAAACAAGTGGCCCATGAGGATAAAGCATTTTACATGAATAAAGTGTCCTAACCTTAGACTATATCGTCTCAAACTGCTTGCGTCGTCTTTACAACCACTTGCTACCATCATTACATTTGTCTCAGCCACTCCCCTTACAAAGCAACAGATACTCGCAGAAGCCAATTGCCTAATGGGTGCCTGTTTATTCCCACGGGTTTATTTCCAAGGAGTTATTCTCGCTGATTTCAAGGGGCTATGGCGCGCTCTTTTTCTTGACCCACGCCGAATTCTAATATATATTTATATCCTCTATAGTTACCAATATTACTTAATAATCATCCATTGACCGCGTCTAACAAGGACTCTTTTCCGTACTAGATTGCGGCATTCTTATTGTCTTTTATATCAGGTTCCTTTTTACTACTCTTTTTCTATGCCCAAGAGGTGTTATCATGGCTTCAATTCCCATTTCAACAGAAGGCTTCGCGCGTCTACGCGATGAACTTGAAAACCTTAAGTCCCAGCGCCCTGAAGTTATTCAGGCCATTAAAGAAGCAAGGGAAGAAGGCGATTTAAGTGAAAATGCCGGCTATGACGCCGCCAGAGAAAGGCAGGGAATGCTTGAAGCTAAGATTAACTTTATAGAATCTCGCATGCCCCAGCTTAATATTGTAGATTTGGCCCAGCTTGGTGGGGAAAAGGCTATCTTCGGGGCGACGGTAAAACTCGTTGATCTCGACACCGACGAAGAAAAAATTTATCTCCTCGTTGGCCCAGACGAGGCGGATTTCGTCAATAAATCCATGAACGGCATTTCCGTCTTTTCTCCTGTGGGCAAAGCTCTTTTAGGGCGCCATGTGGGTGATGAAATCACCATCGAGGTGCCTCGCGGTAAAATATCTTACGAAATTCTTGATATTGCATTTAATGGGGTTTACGTTACTAACTAGTGTTACGTTAGTAAAACACTAATAAGCTTCCCCTCAATATCATTTTAGTTGCATTTAATCTTATTAGTATGTATTACTAATAAACAACAACCTACTGGAGGCGTAATGACTAAGAAACTCGAAATTTTCAAGTGTGACAAATGTGGACTTTTCGTTCAAGCTCTCACTGATGGCGGCGACTTGAGCTGTTGTGGCACCCCTATGGTGCTCCAGCAGGAATTCAGCGTTGACGCTGCAAAGGAAAAGCACGTTCCTGTTATCGAAAAGACCCCAACTGGCTATAAAGTATCCGTTGGCAGCGTCGCTCACCCCATGGAAGAAAAACACTGGATTACATGGATTGAGCTCATCGCTGACGGCGTAAGCTATATGCAGTTCTTGAACCCCGGTGAAGAGCCCGTTGCAGAATTTTGCATTAAAGCAGACAAAGTAACTGCTCGCGAATACTGCAACTTGCACGGTCACTGGAAAGCAGAATTTTAGTTAGTGTTGGCTTTTATCGACTTTAACTTCTAATTGTAAGGAATTATCATGAAAAACTACGTTTGCTTACTTTGCGGCTATACCTACGATCCTGCTGAAGGCGATCCCGACAACGGCGTTGCCCCTGGCACCAAATTTGAAGATATTCCCGATACTTGGGTGTGCCCTCTGTGTGGCGCAGGAAAAGAGGACTTCGAAGCTCGCTAAGCCTTGCAAAAAAGTCTTAAGCTGGCGTTGTCTTTATGGCAAGGCCAGCTTTTTTTTGGCTAAAGCTCTCTCCATCTTTCCCCACGGACGATTATTCTTGTGCATAAATTCTCTGCGAATAATTTTCCTAGATAATTCCTGACGCATCATGTATGTTATCAGTCACAAATTGTATTGGTTCGTCGCTCTGTGTGACTTAATTATTATATATGAGGATTACTATGCTCCCATTAGAAATCAAAAAAGATATTTTCTGGGTAGGTGCCGTTGACTTTAATACTCGCGATTTTCACGGCTATACCATCGCCCCCGAAGGCACAACCAGCAACGCCTACGTTATTAAGGACGAAAAAAACGTTCTTTTCGATACGGTGAAAGCGGCCTATTCGTCCGCCATGATTTGTCGTCTGGCTCATGTTATCGAGCTGGAAAAAATTGACTATATTGTGGTTAACCACGTTGAAATGGACCACTCTGGCGCCCTGCCCGAGATTGTTAAACGTTGTAACCCTGAAAAGATTTTCTGCTCTGTTATGGGCGAAAAAACCCTCAAGGCCCATTTCAACACTGAAGGCTGGCCCATCCATGTTGTTAAAACCGGCGATGTTATTAATATCGGCAAACGCAACATCCACTTCATTGAAGCGCGTATGCTCCACTGGCCTGACAGCATGTTCTCTTACATCCCTGAGGAGAAACTGCTCATCTCTAACGACGCCTTTGGGCAAAACATTGCCTCGACCGCTCGTTTTGCTGATGAAGTAGCGCGTCCTGAGCTTGATGAGTCCATGCGCCACTACTATTACAACATTGTTGTGCCCTTCTCTTCTCAAGTTTTCAAAGTGCTAGACGCTGTGGCTGAAATGAAGCTTGAAATTGACATGCTCGCCCCTGACCACGGTCTTATCTTCCGCACTCCAGAAGATGTGGCCTATGCCCTTGAAAGCTACCGAACCTTCGCTGAACAGCGCCCTGAAAAACGCGCCGTCATCATGTATGACACCATGTGGAACAGCACCGAAAAAATGGCTTACTCCATTGCCGAAGGTCTTAACGCCGAAGGTATCCCTTCCATTATTATGGACCTGAAACACAACCACCACAGCTTTGTCATGACGGAGCTCTCCCGCTCTGGCCTGTTTATCGCCGGCTCCCCAACCCACAACAACGGCATCCTTGCCAACGTTGTTGCCGCCCTTTCCTATATTAAAGGACTTCGCCCCCAAAACCGTCTTGGCGCCGCCTTTGGCTCTTACGGCTGGTCTGGCGAATCGGTTAAAATTATTGGCGAGCACTTGACCGGTATGGGCTTTGAACAACCTGTTGACCCCGTCAAAATTCAGTATGTACCTAAGCACGACTCCATTAAACAGTGCTTTGAAATGGGTCGGGCCTTGGCTGCACCTCTCAAAGAGTTCTGCGACACATTTAAATAAAGTCCGCCGGCCTTTCACTATAAAAACCCGCTTAACAGCGGGTTTTTTCATGGCAAAGGATAAGGTGAGAGACTGAGGGGAAATGACGAGGAAAAGAAATGAACACGTTATAATGGGGCTCTGCCCCATACCCCGGCAAGGGTATGATACCCTTGCAACCCCCTGAGTGGGTTAGTCTAAACACAAGGAGTAAGTGTGGAAAGGTGCGCTAGGTGCGAACATATTAAAAGTCCCGAATATGATGCATATTTGGGACTTTTTAAAGATTCTAAGGAGAGAACTCCATAGGCAAAAATCAAGGGCAAGCCCTGACAAAAGACTTACCCTTCGACGCTCACAATTTCTGTTCCAATACCTGCTTCGGTGAACAATTCGAGTAATATGCAGTTTTCCACCCGCCCGTCAATAATCATGACCTTTTCAACACCGGCCTCAAGGGCTTCAAGGCCACAGCGAACTTTAGGAATCATACCGCCCTTAATGGTTCCATCAGCGAGAAGCGAAAGGGTTTCTTCGGTACTGAGGGAGCGCACAAGCTCTTCTTCTTTGGTTAAAAGGCCAGGCACATCCGTTAATAGCAACAAACGTTTGGCCTTTAAGGCAGAAGCCACGGCAGAGGCCACCGAATCCGCGTTGATATTATACACATTGCCATCATCATCAATACCCGTTGGGGCAATGACAGGAATAAAATCATCCTGTGAGAGATGCTCAATAAGGGCATTGTTTACTTCAACAACTTCGCCAACACTGCCCAAGTCCACGATCTCTGGCTCATTGTCTTTATTTTTAATCGTCAGGGACAGTTTTTTGGCTTTAATGAGCTGTCCGTCACGACCAGAAAGCCCAACAGCGCAAGCACCAGCAGAGTTAATCTGACTGACTATTTCTTTGTTCACCTTGCCCACAAGAACCATCTCAACCACGTCCATAGTGGCATCGTCGGTCACCCGCAAGCCTTCGCGGAATATTGACTCGATATCAAGTTTTTCCAGCATGGCGCCAATTTGGGGGCCACCGCCATGAACAATGACGGGGCGAACTCCGATATATTTAAGAAGCGCGATATTTAAGGCGAAAGAACGTTTGAGTTCATCATCCTTCATGGCATGACCGCCATATTTAACAACCACAAACTGCCCACGAAACTTACGCATGTAGGGCAATCCTTCTATCAGAAGGCGCGCTTGAAGTTGATAGCGAATACGGCGGCTTTTAAGAGACTGCGTTTCCATAATTGAAGTATTCCGATCTTAAAAATTACAGGATAAACCGTGAGAGGTCAGTGTCCTTACGGACATCTTCAAGGGCATTGCGAACCCATTCATCATCAATAACTATGGTTTCACCAGTGCGTTCCGGCGCCTCAAAGGAGAGGTCGGACAGAATTTTTTCCATGATGGTATAAAGACGCCGAGCGCCAATATTTTCTGTTTCACGGTTAATAATTTCCGCAAACGCGGCAATCTCTACCAGGGCTTCATCCGTATAGGAGATATGTACACCTTCAGTCTCAAGAAGGGCCGCGTATTGCAAGGTCAGAGCGTTATGAGGCTCTTTAAGAATACGCAAGAACTCTTCTTTACCAAGGGCGGAAAGCTCAACCCTCAAGGGGAAACGTCCTTGCAGTTCTGGAATGAGGTCCGAAGGCTTGCTGACGTGAAACGCACCAGCGGCAATGAACAAAATATGGTCAGTGCTAATCATACCATACTTGGTGTTCACAACGCTCCCTTCCACAACGGGCAAAAGGTCGCGCTGAACGCCTTCGCGTGAAACATCGCCACCGGCTCTTCCGCCATGAGAAGGGCTGGCGACTTTATCAATTTCATCAATGAAAATGATGCCAGACTGTTGTACTCGTTCTTTGGCAAGCTCCACAACGGCCTCATGGTCGATGAGACGGGCAGATTCTTGCTCTACCAAAATATCAAAGGCTTCGTCGATTTTTACTTTTTTGCGTTTTTTCTTAGCGGGAAACATCTTGGAAAAAGTGTCTTGCAGTTGTCCGCCTAGCTGTTCCATACCTGGCATGGTCATAAGCTCAACTTGAGCGCCGGAAGATTCTTCAACCTCTACTTCAACTATTTTGTCGTCTAAGCGCCCTGCACGCCACATGGCGCGCAATTTCTCACGGGTGGTATCACGAGAAGCCGTCGCAATGTCAATTTCCTCTTCACCTTCTGCGGCCTGAAAGGTCTTTTGAGTAGGAGGAAGAAGTAAATCCAGCAAACGGTCTTCGGCAAAAACCTCTGCCCGCTCCCGCACTCTAGCGGACTCTTCAGCGCGGACAAGGGCAATACCAATCTCCATGAGGTCGCGTACCATTGATTCCACATCCCGCCCCACATACCCTACTTCGGTATATTTTGTGGCGTCCACTTTAATGAACGGGGAAGCGCAAAGTTTGGCAAGCCGACGGGCAATTTCGGTTTTTCCAACGCCCGTCGGTCCCATCATGATAATATTTTTGGGTGATACTTCGTCTTTTAATTCAGGACTAAGGCGTTGTCTGCGCCAACGGTTACGAATGGCAACCGCCACCATTTTTTTAGCATTTTCCTGACCAACAATGTACTTATTTAACTCCACGACTATTTCACGTGGAGTTAAGGGCGAGCCGGACAGTTGTTCGAGAGAAGTAGATGTATTCAACGTTGTTTATCCAATTTCATTTAAGATTTCAGGGGCAACATCAAAGCCATTATCAATGGCTTGTTGAGCATAGGTTTTAGCCTGCGCTTTATCGCCTTTTTCTAACCAAGCAATGGCGAGGTTGTTGTAAGCAGGCGCGAAAGTGGGTTGAGCTTTAATAACTTCTTCAGAAAGCTTTATGCTGTCGTCAATTTCGCCCGTGGCGAGGTAGGCAGAAGCAAGGGTCACTTTCGCTTGTAAAAACTCAGGATCCCAGCGCAAAGCTTTGCGAAGGGCGTCAATAGCTTTATCAACTTCACCGCGCTGCATATGAACAAAGCCGATATTTCCCCAAGCGATGGTGTTTTTGGGTCTAACGTTGGCAGCTTCTTTGTTATAGTTCAGGCAGCCTTCCAAATCTCCCTGCTGGAGACAGATACCGCCGAGCTGAACATAGGACTCAGCCAAACGAGGCGCTTTGCGAACAGACTCGAGAAAAGAGCGCTCGGCTCCAACAAAGTCACGTTTGGTCAATTGAGCAAGACCAAGGTTATAAAGATGGTTGGCGCAATCGGGGTTCTTCTCAATTTCGGCTTGTAAATCAGCCATGTACTCATCTAGGTTATCGTATGATTCTTTCATTTAGGCTCATTCTCCTTCAATATCTGATTATACCAGAGGCAAAAAGCAAACGCCCCGCGATATTTTTCTTCTTTATTAACAAGTCCAAAAGCGCATTCCATGGCGCCTCGGGCAAATTCACCGTCTTTAACATCAGCAAGGGGTGAATTTAAAAAATCCTTAACCAGTTGCTGAATGGTTCGCCCTGTCGTGTCAACACGAATGTCCATGGGCTCTTTGGGCCCTTCAAAGGGGTCCCAAGTGTCATATCCGATGCGGTCAATGAACTTACGGCGTCTTGGAGACATCTTTTCATAGAAAACCCGCTTTTGTTCAATTTCATGGTCAGTGAATTGTCTTGGTCCTTTGTTCTCATCGGACAAGACTGAGGGCAATTTCATGCTTAATCCTCCTTGGGAATGCCGCCAATGCCAAGATAAGACGCGTCATAGACCGTAATGAGGGCCGTTGATACGGGAACATACATGGTGGCAAGTTCTGTATAAGAAGAATCGATGGCCTCGGCTAGTTCTAGGCTCAGCTGAGCAAGATACTCTTGAATTTTATCCAAATAGACTGTGGGGTATGTCACGCCGGCCTGAAAACCCGTTTTTCCGCAAGTGAGGGATTTACCGCCAATGGCCGTGGGAACCCCATAAATTCTGCAGGTTACAGGACGAGCCTCGTATAAAAGACAAGCATCGTCATCAGAAAGCAAAGGGCAACGCATGGTGAGATGCGCGGCATCTTCCAAAACCTCGTTGCTCCCTTTACCCTTTTGAACGCTTCTAAAAAGTTCACGCTTCACTTTGGTGGTCTGTCTGTCAATGCCGCTTGCCCGGTTAGTAATTTCAAACCGTTGCATGTTATCTACAATAAGCTCATTAAATTTTGTATTCAGGTACAGGGCTTCAACCAAAGAAAGGTCGAAAAGCGCGTGGCAACAACTGCTACAGCCCTTTTTGCATATGACTTCTTGGGGATAAGCGTCGTGAATTTGTTTGAAAAGCGCATCCGCGCTGGCAACTAATATTTCGTATTTTTTAAAAAAAGGAGTTAAATCTGGCAATGTTGCAGACATAGAGGGCACACCATAGCAAACCTTACAGGCGTAAAAAATTATAAATAAGCTACAAAAATTACTGTAGTTCCGTCATCTCCGACACGATGTTTCTTTTATCACAAAAGGTTCTGACGGGGAAGGTGAGGTTTTACAGAAACCTTGAAAAGAAATAAGCATTAAAAAGCAAAAGGCAATAGTCTCAAAAACCTTGTGTAGTAGAAAGCCCACCCTTGAAAACAAAGGTGGGCTTTATGGCATCAGTCAGACTGATAAAAAACTACATTTCTTCGATGGTAATGGCGCCGGACTCGCATACTTCTACGCAAGATTCGCAGCCGAGGCAGTCTTCGCCAGCTACGACAACAGCTTTGCCTTCTTGAAGCTCATATACTTCTACGGGGCAAATATCTACACACTCGCCATCACCAGTACATTTATCTGCGTCAACGATTACATTCCAAGACATAGTGGTTCCTCCAGAAATTATTGGCATTTTCGCCGTGTTCTTTTTCGGTAATACACCGATTGCTACCATTCTGATAACGATACCGCCCTTAGGTGTCAAGATGTTTCTTAAACAAAAAATGGGGGTGTCATATCAACGAGATAATTGCCTATACCCATTAAAACAAAAAGGCACAAGTAAAATTTTATTTATTTTTATCGCGGCTAATCCACCACTCGCTTTTAGGGTCGTCAAACCACCAACTGGCGGGGTCAACATCCAAGGCTTTAGCGGCTAATTCGCGCCCCAAAGGGCTACGAAGTCTCTCTAAAGCCGAAACAAGCCATTTTTCAGCATAACGGTTCCCTAACTCACGCTCTTGAATCAGGTTAAAAATCAAATCAAGCTGGTCGGCGTCATGGGCCAAAATTCCTTCTTGAGAGGAACCCTTGTCCTGTTCTTCCCAAGCGCTCATCAGCTCTTCTTCTAGCCCTGTCCCCTCAAGGGCATCTTCCATGGCTCGTCTGGGTTCACTACTATTATAAAGATAATTCACATAGTTAAAGTCGCCTGTGCGGGCTTCATGGAAATCGTGAATCAAACACATAATAACCGTTTTTCCCACATCAGCTTTGGCTAATTTGGCGAGTGCGTAGCCGATAAGAACGACTCTATAGGAATGCTCGGCGACATTTTCTCTGCCGCTACCTAAAAACTGATATCCTGTTCGCGGAGTGTGGCGTAACATCCCCGCCTCATGGATAAAATGAACCAAACGTTCTAAAGAAACTTCTGACGAAATCTCTGGTGAAACATTTGGGGAAACATCATCCGACATATCACTCATTCTTCTTTTTTCCCTTAACAATTAGGCTCTATAATTTATTTTATTTCAATGCCTTGGTCCAAAAAAGACCTGTGGATAGCTTCACGTATTTTCGACATCGTTGATGAGGCGTGCGACAAATCGTCGACCACCACGGTCAAATTAACGGTCATAGTCTTCATGCCCAAGTGTACCAATTGAACTGTAGGTTCAATAAAAGCGACAACATGTTTTTGTTCTTCAGCAACTTGTCGAAGCAAGGTGGCTACGTTTTCAAAGCTGTTCCCGACAGGTATGGTGATGGCTACGGTGCGCCTCACATTACGAGTATTACGAGTCCAGTTGGTCACCTTACCAGACATAATAAGCGAATTGGGCACGTAAACAAGAGCCATTTCTGATGTCTCGATGCTGGTGCTTCGAATGCTGATGGCTCGAACCGTGCCGACTATACCGTCAACTTCAATATAGTCACCCACAAGGACTGTGCGACCAAAAATAAGCACAATACCGCTGATAAAGTTGTTAAATATGTTTTGTAGGCCAAACCCTATACCAACGCTCAAACCACCCGCGACAACGGCGATGCTAGTCAGGCTCACTCCGAGAATAGCGAGAGAGATAAGTCCGAATAGACCCCACAAAGCATATACAACGATATTTTGTAATGGGGGAATAGCACCTTCTTCAACGTGACTCAAGCGTTTACCAATGAGGTATAAGGACGAGGACGCTAAGCTGGCAAGGGAGCGGAACAAAATAAAAAGAAGACCAACGACAATAATTTTGCCAAAATTCACCGAGGTGTCGCCAAAGGTATACCCCGTATGCATCATATGGTCGAAAATGAAGAGGGAGCCGGGGACGGCCCAAACCCATGGTAAAGAGAGGCAAAAAGCCAAGAGCCAACTCAAGGGAACGTTACAAACATGAACCATGGAATTTTTCACCGGGTGTTCTTCGCGGTCTATATAGCGATCGATGAGCCCTTGAACAAAACAGGTAATGGAAGAACCCAAAATAATAAAATTGGCCACGGCGATAAGAAAAATAAAGGCCAAAATGGCAAGGCGTGTGTAACCCACAATGGTAACAGCCAGCGAAAGAACGCTCACCACAAAGGAATTGATGTAAACAAACTGCTCGAGAAATGGCTGTGTTTCTTGGCCTCGTATATGGCGCCATGTAATTGAGTAAATAAAAGCGCTGAACAAAAGCATGACCATAAACCAGATGAAGCACAGCAAGGTAGGCGGCGCGTCTGACTGGAGCAGAAAAATCCCCAAAGCCGCCACGGGGAACATCTGAGCCAGAGGTGAAACCCTGCTTTTTAAGGCGGGATTGACCGCCCAGCGCAAACGCCAACCGAGGGTGACAACGCCCCAAACAAGTACGAGCGCCCCCCCAACAAGAAAGGAAAGGTAGATAGTCCCTTGCTCATCAAAGGCCGCCGCGTTTATGCCCACCCCAAGGCCCATCCAAAGTAACGGGGAAACGCCGTATTTTTTAAGAAATTGCCGCTGCTGTAAGGGAATTTTTTCGACAATATTAATGACGACAACAGCGAAACATAAATAAATAAGGGTGGCAATGGCAAATGACTTACCAACGCCATACCACTCCGTCATAGTCTGGGGAACCGTGAAAATAAGACGGGAAGACAAGGAAGTGAGCCAGGTTGAGGCGGATGACGATTGAATCATGGAGGTGAGATTAATGCCCGCTCTGGTTTTATAATAATTCGTCCACACGCTCGGCATATCATCACGAATTTGCTGAACCGTACTATTGAGTTTCGTCGCCATCTTTTCGGCTGGCAAGAGAATCTTTTCAAGTTGTTTTTGTGTGTGTTTAAGTGAATCCGAAGATTGCTTTAAGCGCTGCCTTGTTTCGCGTAATAATGCTTTTTCATCTCCTGAGGCTTGCTCAATTAATAAGGTATTTTGAAAAATTTCAGCGATATTATCCTGTTGTGTTTCAATGGTTCCAAGCTCTTGGCCAAGGGCCTCCGCTATTTCTTTGAGGGGATCAAGGGCCTGAATGACGCTGGTTTCAAGACGTTGTAGCTGATAGAGGAATACAAGCTGTTCAGAGGGTAAACGGCGGGAGACCTTATACAGGCTTAAAAGATTATCGGCTGTTCCCCGAGCCTTGTTGATGGTCCGTTCAGAAGCCTCTTGGAGAGCAGAAAATCGCCCCGTTATCTCATTGACCTCTGATTCGATAACGTCAATTTCTTTGAAGCGGCTTTTCCAAAGTTGAACGAAATCGCCCCCTTCCGCTTCTGGCTTCCCCGCTTGCTTGTCGGGTTGTTTACCAGCCTCCTTATGGGGCTGTTTATCGCCTTGCGTGTCGGGCTGTTTGTTGAGCAGAACATCTGCCACAACAAAAGCCGGACTGTCATCCATACCTAAATTCATGTTTTGGGGCAGAACGGAAGAACTGGCAGTACTGGCATGAGCAGGGTCGATCAAAGGTGAATCGCTCATTACCCCGAAAAACATGCCCAGCAGGAACAAAAGAAAAACAGTAGAGGTTTTCGCTTTAAGCACTTTCTTGTTCTCGCCTGTCTTCATAATTACTCCGGTAGCTTGTATATTTCGTTCCTCAACAACTCAAAACAGCGTATAATTTTCCCAAAAGATGAATTGCGTGTCAACATTCATGCCCCACAAATCATTTAAAAGGAAATAGTTGAGCCAATGGATAACGAGCGTAGGCTTAAATATAAGAGTTATTCGACTCCCCTTTCAACTATGCGGAGGGAAAAAACTTCCACGTCAGTACAAAGATAAAGCAGAAAAAAGGGGTCTATGACAAGTAAGAAAACGCTCGAGAACCGCTGGATAAATGGCGCAGAACGGGTCTGGGGCGTATGATGGATGGGGAAAAGGTGTTGCGGGGAATATCACAGAGACAACACTTCATCTCAAGAAGCCTGAGGAGTTTATGGGACAGGCAGCGTTGTCTATTACATACAATCAACGAAGAAGCCTGCCTCCGTCAGTGATATTCGGATAGGCAAGATTAAAATTAGTAAAACAACCGTAGGAAGCCAAATTTTATTAGCTCAGATTCTACCACTCGAATTTTAGCACCCCGAATTTAATCTGGCGAGACTTTATCAGGCCAGATTTTAATAAACCAGATGTGTCGGGCAAGAGCTACAAACCCAACGCCTTACCTTATCTGGAGCATGGTCAAAAGCATCAAATCCTTAGCATCAAATCCTTGTCAAGACATGAGCCTAGAGACAGCTTTAGCCGCTTATGCTGGCGTCGTAATATTTCCCAATGCCATAGTCGCGCCTGCGGAAGAAGGTTTCTGCCGGTGGCCCGATAATTTGCAATTCCGGGTCTTCTCTTTGCACATCAAGGGCAATTTTCATTTCCTTGGTGCATCCTGTTGAAAAGGTAGAATCTTTCCCCAACCATGAGGCGGGAACTTTCCTATTAAGAAAGCCAAAACTTTTTTCAATATCGTCAAAGGTTTGGAAGCGCCAAACGTCGAGCAGGCCACTGCGTTGAACAAGCTCCCACATATACATAAGGTCGTCGCCGTCCATACCCTCGATAAAGTGTTCCGCAGGGTTGATAATAAAGGTATTATCCAAATGATCGCGAAGATAGGCGACAAAGGCGTTAACAAGGCTAATGGCAACCTTGGTCTGCCCGGGAATAGAGCCAATGATGGCGCTATAAAACATGACCATCTGCCCTTGCGATTTCGCCTGTTTCATGGCGCTGATTATGGTTCCGGCTTTTGCCACAAGATCTTTCTCGGCAAATTTTTTCACCCATTCGGCCCGCTTGCGATGCTGAATATGAAACTCACCGTTCTTATCACGCCAAAAACATAAGATATCTCGTGTAAATTCATGGCTACTATCCATAAGAACATGCTTTTGCCTACGCCCAGAAGCGATAACCATGTCGCACTCTTTCCAGGCTCTAGCAAAGGTCACGTTAGCTCGGCATAAGTTAAGCTGTTCTGAAGTTCCGTCAGAAATAATGAGGAAACGATGCTCACGCATAAGCTGCAGTAGTTCATTTTTAGTCAGGGAGCTACTGTCTAGGATAAAGGCCTCTTTCACTGCCTCTTGAAGGACAGGATCAGATTCCAAATCACGCAGGACAGGCGCGTTAAAGTAAAAGTCATCTTTCACTACCATAACAACCTGATGGCCTGAACGCACAAGACGCCAAGCAAGGGCGAGGTCAAACATGACCCAACCAACCCGCGCCGTAACAAAAAGATATTTTTTACTTTCTGTATCGAATCCTTCAAAAGCTTCAGACAAAACACTAACGTCGTCATCAATTTCCATAAGGGCTTTTTTAGCGTCGCTGAGCTTCGCCTCACCTCTATACAATAAAGGCAAGGTTCCCAACGTCATGAGGCGTTTTATTTCAACAAGAGTGAGCTTTTTTTGCAAAGAGCTAATATTTTTTTCGCAATTGTTGAAATCGGGCAGGCGATAGAGAAGATTTTGGATGTCTTTGTGGTGCAAAAACTCTTGGGCTTGGGCGTTAGCCGCGAATTTTCTATCACTGTAGGGGTCTTGCTGTCCGCACTGGGAAATAACGATACCCACCAAACGTTTAGAAAAACGCGACGGCAATACAATATTGCTTTGAACAGCATCGTTATATTTATAACGGCAATAACTGATGATTCTGTCGTGGTCGGATTTGCTCAGATTGTAGGAGGCCACCAAATCTTCAATGACTTTCCAGCAATCCTGGTATTGCGTATGAAGTTTCTCCATACGTCCATACAAAATATCAAAAAAGACTTCGTCACTGGAAGGAATGTAAAGTTGATTATCTTTCAGAGCCACCATAAAACGAAGTTGTTCCGGTGAGGCGATAATGGAGGGGTTGAGTAAATACTCAATGTTGTTCTCATTGGAGAAATGGAACAGCCAAGCATCGAGCTTAGGAGAATTATTAATATGAATATCAGCGACCTCTTGTAAATCAGCTCCAAGTGCCATAGTGCCTCCCTCAAGGGATTACAACATTAATCCAAAACGCCCAAATCACCAATAAAGCCAGCTCGCCGCAATCGTTTCCCATACCCTTCCAAGTCCATATTCGCCAACAAAAAGTCATTGGCGCTCCTTTGAACCCGAATGCAGTCATTGGCCTCAAGGGCAATGGTTTCTTGTCCATCAAGGGTGAGGTAAAGGTCGAGGCTTGAATCTGGCAATTTTACTTCAAACTCAGCCCCGCCCCGAAGAACTAACGGCGAAAAAACATTCAAAAAAGGACAAATGGAGGCGACAATATAGGCGTCCAGGGTTGGCTCGAGTAATGATCCGCCCGCAGAACAGGCGTAGCCAGATGAGCCCGTAGGCGTTGAAATGATAAGGCCATCCGAACGAAGCTGCATAAGAGGTTCAGAATCAAGGGCTAAATCAAGGCGCACAAGACGCGCTGTCTTGCCACGGGTTATAACGACATCATTAATGACATCGCCTTCTGAATGGATTGCACCGTCGCGCACCAAGGAATAATGAAGAACAAAGCGAGATTCAACGGTAAGCCCCTTTGTGAGAGCTTTCTCCAAGCTGGTTTGCCAGGTTTTTTCAGTCAACTCGGCCAAAAAACCGACTCGTCCAAAGTTCACCCCGACAACAGGGGTGTGTAGGGGTAAAATACGGCGAGAAACTGAAATGATGGTTCCATCGCCACCAAGCACAAGCACCAACTGGGTTGGGGGAATGCTCTCAAGGCTCACATCTTCAAGGTTTGAATCATGCAACCAAACATCAAGTTCTCGCTGGAAGAGCCATTTCTTGATGTCATTGGCAGTTTTTTCTGCCAACTCGTTCCCGTGCTTCGTTATAATACCTATGGTTCGCATTGCTTCTTTACCATTCATAACCTTTGGTGCCACTCCATATACTTAAAGATGGTTCTGCTTAACAAATCTATAAAGAAAGCTTTGGAAGGTCTGAATCACTTGATCTAGCAGACGCCAATGTCCCTCGGTCTAAGTCTTCACGCTTTTTTGGCGCTTGGCTTGGCGAAGGCAAATCAGCCTGATTCAGAGAAGGATCCAAAGAGGTTTGTCCACCCACAGGGGGAAAACCAGAAAACTCTTCATACTGCGAACATACTTCTTTTACTTCCACCTTATTTACAGTAAAAGAAAGCTCAAGCAGTTGACGTTCGATATCGTTCAAGGTTTGACGCTGTTGCCGAGTGGCCTCTTTAATGCTATCGCTCAGAACCGTGTTAGAACGAATAACAAATAAAAACATGACTAACATGCCAATAAAACACAGAAGCAACATAAGCATTAAGGCAACCATAGAATTTCCAGCCACACCATACTCCTTACAACCCCTATACACATATCACGCCAATAAATATCGAACCATTATCCACCGAAATACCAGCAAATGAGAAATAACGCAAAACAATAACAACGAAGCGGGATTATACTGTTTTGCACTAGCTGGCTCACCATATAGACTTTACAGAGCAAATACCATGGCTTTTGAACGACCCTGTCTTGTTTTTGCCGACCTTGACGGCAATATGTATGACGAACCTGATCTGCACATGCTCAGCTTAGACGCCAGCGCAATGGCCCTTCCCCGTCCAGAAGAAGTGACCCCTCTACCCGCCCAGTGCGCACTCGTTCTCCTCCCTGGTCGCAACGCCTTGGGGCTTGAGCCAGAAACAGGAGAGGTAGCTATTCATGAGGGGTTTGCCGTAGCCGCGCTGGTACCATCAAACTATCTCGCTGTCGGCCTGCCTGCGGCACATAGCGATAGTCCGCCCCCTGCCTTACCTCATCAAGCTTACGCCGCCGTTGGGTTTGCTAACAACCGTTTTTACATGGCAGCCAAAAAAATAGACGAAGCCCCTAAAGCCCCACCAAAAGTCGCTAGTAAAAAAACGAAAAAAGCTGGAAACGCCCTCTGCGCCCACTACCCAGAGAACTGCCTCATCCGCCATCTGGTTACCTTTTGCCTTCAAGAAAATAACTGTTGGGCCGCCCAAAACCTTTGTCTTGGCACTGGTGAAATATTCTTGCCGATCTCCCCTTTATGCCCTTGTGAGGCGCAGAAAAACAGCCCCAGTCTCAGTAGCCGCTCTCAAACTTTTTCACCAAACCCTCAAGAAATACTTGAAGTTATGCGTCATCACGCCCGCTCTGCCGTCAATCCTGTCATTTCCTTTGGGCATCCATGTAATATAAGCAGTCAAACCGAATTTTCTCAATCGCTCATTGATGCCATGAGACTTTTCAGAAAGCAGGATACAAGCACCCCCTTATGCTTACACTTACACGATAACAGCATTCTTCAAGAAGAAGTGCTCTCTCCTACGAACGAATACGACAAATCAGGGCCTGATGTTTCACATGGCGATGAGTCCCGTCAGGTTCCCCTCCCATATCCTCTGCCCCCCTTGGCGCAAGCGGGGTTATCGGATGTAAGTTTTACAATATCCTGTTTGCATTCTCGACGAGGTGCTGGCACTAACAATGACACCCTGCCGACAGACATGGATAAAGGACTTCACGCCATTTTAGAAACATCTTTCTCCCTTGCGCTCAGACGAACCATTAACTATGAATATTTTCCAGGCTTAAGCGACACCGTAGCGGAGGCTGATAGGCTTGTGGCGCTTCTTAAAGATTATTCCATCCACTTCCTGCGTCTTACGAACTACTCCTGCGACCCGCATCGCGTTGTTGAGGATTGCGAAGGAGGCAATTTTGGCAATACCCTTGGGCCCGTCATGGGAATTGGCAATTTTTTAAAGTATATTAAGCGTGAGTGTCCCCACTGTAAAATTGTAAGCGCCACCTCCCTTTGGCCCAAGGTAGGAAAGATAGGCTAAAGCTTGCGATTATGATAATAAAGGTCTAAATACAATACATATCGTTTGGCGAGTAACCGTCGTTGACTCAAGGAATCGTTTGTGCTTAAAAATAATTCGCAACATTCTCTCAATAGCTCCTTGTCATTGCTTCTTTTCGGCGTGCTTTGCGTATGTATCTTCTTGGCTTCTTCCCTTGAAAGTTACGCTGGTGAAAAGACAGAACGAAGGGGAGTTGACGCAAAAAAAGAAGGCGTGCCTGCCTTTGTTGAAAAACGCCACTCCTTGATTGAAAATGACTTCAACGCTTCTTTGCGCATCCACTACCCCTCCTTCGGGGCTGTTTTGGTTGATGGCGACTTAGCCACATGGGTCCACCAACGAATCAACTCCTTTAAAGAAGGGCTTCAAGATATTCCTGTTGCTGACCCGGAATACTCAACCCTTATCATTGATTACGCCGTAACACATACATCGCTTCGGTGCATCTCACTGCTTTTTACCATCAAATCACAAACGGGTAGCCCCAACATCGAAGAGGGGCTTATGACGGTAACCTATCAGGCACAAGAGGGAAGACGGCTCACCCTTGCCGATATTTTTACCGACTCCGAAGGGATAATTGATTTTTTATCCCAATACTGCCGCAGAGCCCTTATTTTTCGGGACTGGATTGCCCCCGAAATGGTATTCATCTATCAAGGTACTACCCCCAACCCCGTAAATTTCATGTTTTTTACCATTACTCCTTATGGACTTGATATCCACTTCCCCCCCAATCATATTGCCTCGGCCTTTGAGGGTACCGTGACGGTGTCCATTCCCATGACTGAGCTGGAACCCTTTGCACCCAACCATGAGCTCTGGGGAAAATAGTATAAAATTCTATGAGAAACCAAAAAAACCTTCGCCCTGCTCTTGTTTTATCCTGTCTTCTTTTATCCTTCTTTTTCTTCTGCTCTCAAGCACCCTCATCCTTTGCCATGTCCCTTGCCAAACAGCCCAAAGACTATCAGGTCGCCATGCACACCTTTGGTTTTTGGGATCAGGCCAATAAACTGAAACTTGACATTGCCGTATGGTATCCTGGGCAAACGCAAACCCGCATTGCCGAACATGACGGCTGGATTGTTCAAACCTGTAGTCATAAGCAATCCGTGGCAAAGGTTATCCCGGGATTCTACCCCGTAATTTTACTTTCTCACGATACCGCCAGCAGTTATTTTGCCAACAATGACGTTGCCGCCCATCTTGCTTCCCAAGGCTTTTTTGTCATTGTTCCAGCCCATACAGGCGACACGACCACCAGCGGCGATACTATCTATCAGGCCGAACTCTTATACGACAGACCCCTCCAGCTCCTCAAAGCCCTTGACCTCGTTCTTTCCAACCAGCACTTCGCCCCCTTTGTGGATGAATCGCGGATAGGCCTGTTAGGCGTTGGCGCGGGAGCGATAACAACGGCCCAACTTACCGGTCTTATGCCCCAAGCCGACCTTCTGGCCTCTTACTGTCGCGAAAACTCTGTTTATGACTTATCTTGCGCTGGCTGGACTGACAGCCTCCTTACCAAATTTCAACATGACCATGACGAGATTATCAAAAGACCGGGACGTCCCCTTACCCCCCATCTCGCCACCTTCGCGCCACAAAAACTTGAAATCGCTCCCATTCCGCCGGAAGAACCTGAAGGCACAAGCGCTTTGTGTGAAGAGGAAGAAGCGCTAAATGAAGACAACTCAGAACAGCGCAAAAAATCTCTTCTCACCAAAATAAAGGAAATGTTTAAAAAAACACTACCAGACAAGGATACCCCTGCCGTAGCAAAGCAAGAGCCAGAATTGCCGGACCCTAAGATTATTTTCGACTTTCATGGCGGCATTGTCCAAACAGAGACCCTCATGGGCAATCCCTTCGTTGTTTTTAAAGAATCCACTGCCTTTCCTTGGATTTTTCCCGTGACCGTCCCTGAAAAGGAACCCCAAGCAGTAGCCCCCTTAAAAGCAAAACAAGATACGCGCCCTTTTCGTAGACCAGCTGAGATTCGCCAAATCAAAGCCATTGCTTTGCTTGCCCCGACTGGAGCTTTTTATTTTGATGATGAAAAGCCCAACACAGCCCTGCCCGCTCTTTCTATTTTTCCTGAATTCACTTGCCTTTACCCCCATGCCTATCAGGCGGAACCTTACAGACAACTTTTCCCCTCTTACCATGAGGTTGAAGTTATCCGAGGAACAGACCACTTTTCGCTTTTCGCTTCATGCACGGAACAGGCTCGGGAGTTTTTACCGGAAAACTGCGGCACCCTCAATAACGAAGACAAAGCCGCAGCCGACAAGAAAAAGATGGCCGCCCTGCGCCTTTTTTTCAAACAGTATCTGGGCGCTCCCTATCCCCCCCAACCCCCTACGGGTTTAAAGGCCGCAGATGAATAACATGCCCCTTATTCACTCTCAAGGCATACGCGTTCGCCCTTCTGAAACCAACCACTATGGCTGTCTACGCACTGACGCCACTGCTAACTATATGGAAGACATCGCCACAGAACACGCGGCTCTATTGGGAGTTGGCCTTGGAGTGCTTTTAGAGCACAACATATCCTGGGCCATGTCGAAAATGCGTATAACCTTTAACAGACGCCCCCAAAGCGGTGAAACCCTGACCCTTTCCACCCGCCCTCTGGCAGGGCATCGTCATACCTATCTTCGAGAATTTTTCTTTACGGATAATGACGGGCACGCTTGCATTACCGCCATGACATGGTGGGTTGTTTTTGACCTTACCACCCGAAAAATGAGCGCATTGCCTGAGGCTCTGGACCATTTCCCCCAAAATGAAGAACCTGTTTTGGAAAGCGCCGTAAACATCCCTGCCATAAAAAGATTTACAGACACCCTTCCCGGCCCACAATTTTCTATCCGGCAGGCGGATATCGACCAAAACAATCACGTAAATAACGTTCGCTATGTGAGCTTTGTGGAAGAAGCGGGTTTCTTGTTCAACCCCCAAGCCGCCCTTCGGCAAATTGAGCTTATATTTAGAGCCGAATCGAAGTATGGGGATATCATTAGCACCACCAGCGCCCTTGAAAAAGAACCTCCTGCCTCATATTTCCTTGCCCCATATTCGCTTATCCACAGCCTTCACACAGCCACCGGGGAGCTTCTTCGAGGCCGCACCCTATGGGGCGTTGAACCGCCACCAACATAACCTCACCTTCCCGCCACCTTCCTCCTATAGATACTGCGCCCGAGTCGGTTGCTTAAAAACTGCCTGTCAGAATCCCCATGATAAGAGGAGAACCGCAGGCTATTTTTGGGTTGTTACGTGGGTACTATGCCCTAATGAAATACGGGGATTAACAAAGATTGCCAGGGAATTGAGCAATAGAACATGAAATGGCAACTACAAGAATGTTGCCTGAGATATTTTCAAAGTTTTGATAGGGATACTAACAGGATATTTTTGGGAAAATTGACCAGATTATGATCAAAATGAGCAACGGGAGTGTTACCAGAGATATTACCAGCTAGGTTACCCGATATGTTGCCAGATTTATTAACGCGTCGTTTTCATCTCTGTTTGTTTTTGACGCAAATCGCTGTAAGTGCTCTGAACCCACTCTTCAAAATTCATTTCCGTTAAACACCGCTCACCAAAGCGAACCGATACATCCAAAGCATAGTAAGGAACAGACAGGATAAACTGTTCGAGTTTAACAGCATCCTTTTCAGTGCAGACTACGGGAAGGTTATAACTTTCGATATGAGCGATGTCATTGGTTGAAAAACCATGATGGTCGGGATAGCAAAAACTTTGGGTCGGCCCTTTGCCAAGCAATGCCGTCACTGTTTCAATAACCTGCTTTGGCTCACCCACACCCGAAACAAGGATATAATCTCCCAAATTATGGACTGCCGAAACGGGGATATAGCTCCCATCCTCTACACTTTTAGCAGATTTTGACGACTTACCTTTCTCATCCTTTACCAACCCTTTGTCCCCTTGAGGAAAACCTGTCGAAAGAGCACCTCCCTGTCCATCAGCGCTAAATCCCCTCACTCGGGCTAGGCCGCTCACAACCATTTCAAAGGAAAAAATCGGTTTTTTGAAGGCGCCCAAGCGATCGAGAAGAGTCGGGCGTAATTCAGTGAATTTTCTCGGGTTTGCCTTAATAAAAAAAGCGTCAGCCACTTCGAGGGCACTTACGTCTTCACGCCATTCACCAGCCGGAATAACCTTATTCCAGCCCTCTTTCAAATCGTTTTCTTTGAGTACCACAAAATCAATATCTCGTTGAATGGCAAGGTGTTGCATGCCGTCATCGAGCACCACAAGATCAGGGGTCAAAAAACGCTCTGCCAGTTGGATAGAGGCACGCCGTTTGGGAAAGGCGATAATGGTGGCCTCAGGATGCTTTCGAGCCAGTAATAATGGCTCATCACCGCATTGCGCAGGATTGGTCCCCGCTGAAACGATAACCGGGCATCCGCCAGTTTTTCCGCCATAGCCGCGCGTTAACACCACGGCCTGATATTCAAAAGAACAGGCCCACTCAAGGAGCCAGCTTGTTAAAGGAGTTTTTCCCGTCCCCCCTGCGGCAATGTTGCCAACGGAAATAGTTATACTGCGGGGTTTAATACTTTTTTTAACCCCTTGAGTATAAAACTGCCTGCGTCTGCGCGCTATGAAGGCGTAAGGATAGGCCAAAGGCTGGAGCAAAGGAGCGAGGACGCGCTGGATTTTTTTAATATTCACAGTGAATCTCTGAGGGGAAAAAGAAAAGGGGAAGCATGCGCCTCCCCTCAACACAATCAGGTATTAGCGCCTGTCACCAAAAATCTGAAGGAGCATGATGAAGAGGTTAATAAAGTTAAGATAGAGGGTTAAAGCGCCCATGATGGTACCACGGCGCACTGCGGTCGCGTCATCGTGGGGAACGGTTTCGCCCATTTCTTTGAGGCGCTGGGTGTCGTAGGCTGTGAGACCCACAAAAACGAGCACGCCAACAATATTAATAACAAGGTTGAAGGGGCCGGACTGGATGAACAAGTTAACCAGCATGGCAATAACAATACCCAAAAGGCCCATCATGCAAAAAGATCCAAGACCCGTAAGGTCGCGCTTAGTCAGCAAACCATAAATGCTCATAGCCCCAAACATGGCGGCAGTGGAAATAAAAGCGCCAGCCACAGAGGTAGCGGTAAAAGCATAGAGTATAGGAGTTAAGGTAAAGCCGTTTAAAGCGCTATAGAGCATGAAAACGCCCGTGGCCTTGGCGCCTGACATTTTATTTACACGAGCGCTAAGATAGAAAACCAATCCCAACTCAACAAGCATCAAAACAAAAATAGGAGTTGTGCCAAAACGTGCCATAAACTCTGGCAGAAGCGGATAGGTAAGAAAAGCTATGACAGCGGTTAAACCAAGCCCAGCTGCCATCCAGTTATAAACAGACCGCATAAAGGCGTTTGTTATTGCGCGAGATTCGGCGCGGGATAATATTAAATTGTCATGCATAAAAGCTCTCTCCTCATCTGTGAGTAGTGTTACAACAAATAATCAGCGTCACTTTAATGAGTGCCACTTCTTTAATATAAGTATTATTTTTACAATAACCAGATGCAAGGCGAGAAAAATTCCCTCTTTCATCTATCCTCATATCATAAACGTCAAAAACATTTTCGTCCAGATTGATTTTGCACGCTTTTTTATAAGAAGCCGTATCCTCTCTCACCTCAAGGGTATTTATCCTGATAGTTGTTTTTACTCCCAACCGTCATAATTTCAAGCGCTTTTGTTGTTAGCATGTCCGCCTCCCTCACCCCTACAATAGTATTCAATTCATAAACTTTATCGGTTATCATCGTTTCTAGCTTTTTTAAATAGACCATCTGGACCATTCAGCAAAAACCACCACCGGACAAAGACTTTTTGCAGTTTATTATTAAAGATTAGCGTTAATAACGTGTATCACACAAAAGGAAGGGAATTTACGTTTTAAAAGAGCTATTATCTAGTGTTTTATCCTCATTTCTGGTATAGGTTGCCTAGCTTGGACGTCTATTTACGTCACAGGCTCACCACATTTATCTTTTTATGCCGATGGTGTGTCATACACATATAAACAACGCGATTTCGTTGCAAGGAGCAGTCATGGCCTTCACAATAATAAAAAAAGACATGCTTATTCCTGGTCAAACCAGTCGAATAATTGTTGATGCCCCTTATATTGCCAAAGCAGCCAAACCCGGTAACTTTGTCATTTTACGTGTCACTGAAAACGGCGAAAGAATTCCCCTTACCATTGCAGACACTGACCCCAAAGCCGGAACCATTACCTTGGTTTATCTGGTAATGGGCAAAAGCACCGCCCGCCTTGAGCTTCTCTCGGAAGGCGACGCCCTTGCTGACGTTTGCGGCCCCTTAGGGCGCCCAACGCATATTGAAAAAATCGGAACTGTTGTCTGTCTTGGCGGTGGCACGGGTATCGCCGCCATGCACCACATTGCCAAAGGGCACCACAGAGCGGGCAACTACGTTGTCGCCATTATTGGCGCGCGTAATAAAGACCTGCTCCTTTATTATGACGAACTCTCCGCTTTTTGCGATGAGGTTATCGTAACCACCGACGACGGCAGTTTTGGACAAAAAGGGCTTGTTACCGAACCCCTCAAAAAACGCCTAGAAGAAGATAAAACCGTTAAAGAAGTCGTTGCCATCGGGCCTGTGCCCATGATGGAAGCCGTGGCGAGCACGGTTAAACCTTTTAACATCCCCACTACCGTCAGCCTTAACTCCATTATGATTGACGGCATCGGCATGTGTGGCGCTTGCCGTGTTACCGTTGGCGGTGAGGTAAAGTTTACCTGTGTTGACGGGCCTGAATTTGACGGGCAACTTGTTGACTTTAAAGAATTGCGCCAACGCCTTGGCACCTTTAAGGATCAAGAAACCCACGCCAACGAAGAATGTAACTGTATGAAAGAAGCGGAAAAAGCCGCCAAAAAACCCAGAAAGAAAAAACTCGTGGGCAAGCGTGTCGCCATGCCCTGTCAGCCTGCCGCCGAACGCATAACTAACTTTCGTGAAGTTGCCCTCGGCTACTCGCCCCAACAAGCGCTGGAAGAAGCCCGGAGATGTCTGCAGTGTAAGAAACCCTTGTGCATTGAGGGCTGTCCCGTTGAGGTTCCCATTTCTCAGTTCATTGACGATATTGCCAAAGGCGATTTAGCCAAGGCTTATGAAACCATCAAATCTACCAACAGCTTGCCTGCCATTTGCGGGCGTGTGTGTCCTCAAGAAAACCAGTGCGAAGGCAAATGTATCTTGAACGCCAAAGGTCAACCCATCGCCATTGGGCGTCTTGAGCGCTTTGTGGCTGATACCTACCTTGCCTCGAGTGCCTGTCAGGCTCTTCTTGGTAAAGATGAATGCGCCATTCTCGACCCCAATCTGAAAGTTGCCTGTATTGGAGCAGGTCCAGCCTCCCTCACCGTGGCGGGTTATTTAGCCGGTAAAGGTATTTCAGTCACGGTGTTTGAAGCCTTACACGAAGTTGGCGGTGTTTTGGTCTATGGTATCCCAGAGTTTCGACTGCCCAAGCAAGACGTCGTCGGCAAAGAAATCGAAGTCCTCAAACAGGTCGGCGTTGAGTTTGTTACCAACTTTGTTGGCGGAAAAACCATCCAAATCCAAGAGCTCCTCGACGAAGGCTATAAGGCGGTCTTCATCGGTGTCGGGGCGGGGCTTCCCAAGTTTCTCAATGTTCCCGGTGAAAACCTCATTGGCGTATTTTCCGCCAACGAATATCTCACACGAGTTAACTTAGGGCGTGCCTTTGACTTCCCCAATTACGATACCCCCAGCTATCCCGGACGCCATGTAACGGTCTTTGGCGGCGGTAACGTTGCCATGGACGCCGCGCGTACCGCCATACGCCTTGGAGCTGAAAAGGTTAGCATTGTTTACCGCCGTACTCGCGATGAAATTCCCGCCCGATTGGAAGAGCTGGAACACGCTGAGGAAGAAGGCGTACAATTGCAGCTTCTGAGCGCTCCTATCGAGTTTACAGCAGGTGAGAATGGTCGCCTGGCCAACGTAAAACTTCAACGCATGAAGCTTGGCGAGCCTGATTCTTCTGGGCGCCGTCGTCCCGAAGTTATCCCCGGTGATACCTTTGTTATGCAGACCGACCTTGCCGTCATCGCTGTAGGAACTAACGCTAACCCCGTTTTATTGGAATCTACACCTAACCTCGCCCTTAACAAGTGGGGTTACATCGATGCTGACGATAACGGTGAAACCTCTATCCCCAATGTTTTTGCCGGTGGGGATATTGTTTCTGGCGCCGCCACGGTTATTCTGGCCATGGGCGCTGGACGAGCGGCCGCCAAAGAAATTGCCCGTCGCCTTGGACGTGAATAATACCTCATTATAAATAAAAACCACCCGCATAGCGGGTGGTTTGCCCTAGCCCTATAAGGGCTTGTTACTGGTCTGCGCCAAATGACGCTGGCTTTCACTTTGTTCAAGCCTAGTGCCTTTGCCTCTT
>CAZYJQ010000014.1:0-36212 GCA_964647835.1 uncultured Desulfovibrio sp.
CCCTTGCCGAAGCTATGAACTCCCCCGAAGTAAAGGCGTTTATCGAAACTGAACTTGCCCCCAAAGGCATTGTCCCAGCGTTCTAAAAATTCCCTCTCCCGTCACCCGTTGGTTTCTTTCACGGTGACGGGAGAAACCCCCAAGTTATGAAAACATCTGCACCCAACCCTTCTGGTCATGGCCCTCACCACGCTGATGGCCATGACAACGGCGTAAACGCCAAAAGCACCCAAAGTTCCCAAAACTCACAGGGTTCACAAGGTTCACAGGGCTCGTCCAACAAAGACGACCTCAAAGCCAGCCTAAGAGCCACCCAAGCAGAACAGCGTCGCCGTGAACTGTGGATGTATCTCGCCGTGTCCATCATCGCCATGGAATTTTTTATTTTTGTGGCGGCGCTTTTCTTCGCCTTCATTTCCAACGACAACGGTCAGTTGCAATTTCCCTGGCTCTCGTGGGCGGCAATCGCCGTCGGCGTTCCCAGCGTGTTACTCATCTCCGTCCATCTCGCCGTTGGTCTTTTCTCGTCCTCTGACAAGCACGATGAAGAATGGCAACGCCATCTCCCTGAACGCATTCAAAAAGTCTACACCATCATCAAGCGTGCGCCTGCCGTAGTTCTCCTCCTCGGCCTCATTGCTCTGGGCGTCGCCCTCTTCACCCTCGATGGAGCCTTCCAAGCCCTTGAGCAATTCCTCACACTTTTCCGACCCTATATTCTGCATATCCTCATCGCCACTGTTGCCCTCATCCTCATCCTCGGCCTTGGTTCTTTCTGGCTCAGCTACCGCACTCGTAAACTCTACGCGGACTATGAGTACCGTCGGGCTGTTCTCGAAAAAACTGGCCTCATTATCGTTGGCAAAAACAACTTTATCCTCTCAGGCGACCAAACCACCCTCACGCCCATAGCTGCGGAATCCGCCAAAGCTCTGCCCCAAGGACAAAGCGCCCCCACAGACACCGAAGAAAACAAAAACGCCAACACACCCCCGCCCGCCAACGATGGCTCCAGCCCCAGCAACTCTGACGATATCACCGACGCTAGTTACACCGAAGTCACATCTGATAAAGAATAAATGCCTACGTTTTTTCGGAGGGGCTTCGCCCCTGCCGAACCACCCCACTCAGGGTATGATACCCTGAGAACCCCGAACTTTTTTTACCATCCTCACGCACCCCCTTTTACAACACCCATGAGGTGTGCAGAGGAAATCATTTCCTCTGCCGGGGTTTGGGGCAGAGCCCCAAATAACCCCCAAAATCACCTTCACAGGCAGACGAATATTGCAAACATTGCGGAGGGGCTTCGCCCCTGCCGAGCCACCCCACTCAGGGTAGGATACCCTGAGAACCCCGAGTTTTTCATCATCCTCACGCATTCCCTTTTACAACACCCATGAGGTGTGCAGAGGAAATCATTTCCTTTGTCGGGTTTTGGGGCAGAGTCCCAAATACCCCCTAGAAAACTCCTTAAAACTATGCTTTCTTGCCATAGAAAAGGTTTATGTATACACTGTCTCGGTAAAACAATAAGTAAGCGGGACCTTTGTTATGGTGGTGTTTTAAAGGATGAGAGCGCCCCTGTGTGTTTTCGCCGTGGCAATAATTTTTGTTTTCTCCCGTTTTTTATTACACCCACCAAATGTACCATTATACCATTGTCCCAAGAGTAGGATGTCTCATGAAAAGCGCTATGAAATCTTTGCGAACCCCTGTTTGTCTTCTTACCATTCTCATGGTTGCGACCCTTGCCTTAAGCGGCTGCGGTGTTTTGGGTAAAAGACAGGTTCTTCCGCCCACGCAAACCTCAACGGCTCCGCCGCCACCTCCTGCGAACCCTTTGCGTGAAATCGAAGGGCACTTTGCTAAAAATGAATACACCAGAGTAGAAATTCTGGGTAAGCGGATGCTTGATGACCCCAACTTATCCAATGACGCCAAAGCGAGGGTGGCCCAGTTATATTCTGTTGCCGCCATGAGAAGCGACCACGCCCATATAGCCTTGTCCGCCCTTGATGCTTGGCGCACCCATAGTCCCGAAGCCGACACTCGCCGTGACTGGCAGGAAGTTTGGTGTAATACCATAGCCCTTCTTCCCTCCATGGAGGCAAGAACCAAGGCGAACGATCTCTATCAAGATTCTTCACGAGCTCCTGTTGTTCGCGGGATTGCCGCCATTACCTTTGCCGTGCGCCAGTGGGAAGACGGCGATCTGGGTGAAACCATGGCTGCGCTGGAATATGTCTATAACGCCGCTTCGGACGCAACCACCAAAGCCGCCTACGAAGGACGTCTATCAAGCCTGCTCACTCGCGCTTCGCATTCTGCCATTGGGCTCATCGCCGATTCTGTCAACGATGAAAACTACACACGGTTCCCCTATAATATTATCTTCATTGACCAACTTCACCGTCAGCTAGACAACCCCCAAACTCGCCCCCAAGCCCAAAGTGCCTTGGCTGAACTGCAAAACTCCGCCAGTCTCATTGACAAATCCCTCTTGAAAGGGCCCCCTGTGCCCGTCCAGTTTACGGGTAATGTTATGAGTTCTGTGCCTCCTTCGGGCGCCTCCTTTGGCAAAACCGTCGTACTGGCCTTACCTCGCTCAGGTCAACTCGCCCTTGTGGTTGATAAAATCATAGACGGCGCCCAAACCGCCGCCAGTGAAGCCGGAGCAACGGTTATGGTAGTCGACACTGACCAGGCTGGCTGGATTGAACAAATCCGCTCCCTCGATAATAACGTTATCATAGGCGGTCTTATCCGTCGCAATGACTACAGCGCCTTGAAGGGAAGCAAACAAACCAGCGAAAAAGTGACCTTTGCTTTCCAGTCTTCCCTTGACGGAGCGGACGAAGGCCTTGTGGCATGGCGCTTTTTCTCCAGTCCCAGCGACCAAATTAAAACGCTGGTGGACTTCACCTCAAGTCTCGGCGCCAAGAATTATCTTTCCCTTTACCCTGACGAAACATACGGTCGCCGCATGAATCAGCTCTTTGAAGTTGAAGTTTCAAAGGCTGGCGGAAAACTGGTATCAGGAAGCTATAACCCCCAACAGCCCGATGGCTGGTCCAGTGTTATTAGCAACTATTTCGGGCCAAACCACCCTATCTACCACGCCATCTTCATGCCGGATACTCTTAAAAACGTAGACGCCCTTTTACCGGGCATTCGGTATTATAACCAAGGTGGACAAATTGTCCTTGGTACCTCCCTGTGGGAACAAGCCCTCGTGAGCACCACAGTCCTCCCCAACCCCGCCAACTACGCCTATGCGGTGTTCCCTGGTGCATGGAACGGAGCTACCCCTGCGGCTAACGGCGCGAAACTCCAATCCGCCATGAAACAAATGGGGAAAAACGCCGACTTCTGGACAGGACTTGGCTATGACTTCACCCGCTTCGCCGTGACTTTCCCTGTTCAAGCCGGCTGGACTCCTTCAAGCATCAACACCGCTTTGAGCCAGTTCTCCATGGGGTGGAGCATGGCCCCCTTGTATTGGAACAGCGCCGGTAAAGTCAGCCAACAGCTTTTCCTCTTTACCCCGCATGAAACCTTTGGCTATGCGCCCATTGATAAAGAAGTGTATAAAAAACTTCTTCGCTAAGCGCTCTTCACACCTCTCAGTTTAAGAAAAGAAAAGGCCCCGAAATCGGGGCCTTTTCTTTTGGATAGTAATACTTAAGGGTGAGACAAGGGTACACCTTCCCCCATACCTACCCGCCAAGAAATAGCGTGTCTTGAATCCCTTTATCCATTGTGGAATTGGAACAAGCGAGTGCCAAAAACATTGTTTAAGAAGTGCGCAAAGGAGAGTATCTGAGGACAGTAACGGAAGACAATGTTAGCGAACAGTAGCCGCAAGTAAGGCCAAGAATTGGTAACAGCTAATGGTGGCGCTTATGGTGGCAGAGGATGACAGAGAGTGACAAAAAAGAGCGAACACCCGTGCCCGATGTTTTAAAAAAACCTCTGAAACAAGGGGAAAGACAAGGCAGTCAAACGTAGTGACTGGGTTTAATAGATAAACATGGAATCACCATAAGAGAAAAATTTGAACCCATGCTTTACGGCATAATCATAGGCTTCAAGAATATTTTCCCGTCCGGCAAAGGCGGAAACGAGCATAAGAAGCGACGAGCCTGGCAAATGAAAGTTAGTTATCAACCCGTCCGCGAGGTAAAAGGGCTCACCGGGATAAAGAAACAAATTAACCCAACCGGAATAAGCCGAAAGTTTTTGGGCTAAAGGGAGTGCTTGGGATTGTGCCAAGGGGGTCGTAGAATCAGTCGTTTTAGGGCGAAATTCAGCCTGTGCCTCTTTCGCTTCGACCAGACACGCAGAGGAAACGCTCTCAGCGTTCTTTCCATAAAGAGCCCGATAGACCCCTTCGAGGATACGCACCGATGTGGTGCCGATGGGGATAACGGGCCTTCCTTCGCTTTTAGCTTTATTAATGGCGGTGGCGGCGGCCTCGGAAAGCTCCACATACTCGGCGTGCATGACGTGCTTGCGGATATCATCCTCGCGCACAGGACTAAAGGTACCGTAGCCCACATATAAGGTAGCTTCTACCCATTCTCGACCCGAAGCCAGCACACGCTCACGCAATTCCGGCGTAAAATGCAAGCCCGCCGTTGGCGCGGCCACAGAGCCAGCCTTGTTTTCATTACTATAAATAGTCTGGTAGCGCTCGCTGTCACTCCCCCATCCCCCCGAAGCGCCCTGCACCTCGCCTTCTTCAGTGCGAGGTCTTTTAATATAAGGGGGAAGAGGCAAGGAACCCTCCCTGTCGAGAATAGCGTGTAAATCGCCTCGCCAAAGAAGACGCACCAGTGAACGACCAAAATCGTGCCGCTCCAGCATCTCAACATACAAATCCGGCGAAAACCGCAAAACCTCGCCAACCTTCACCTGCTTTGAAGACCGCAAAAGCCCTTGAGCCTCAGCATATTGCCATGTTTCGGCAGGATATTCCGCGCTATTGTGGCTTGTGGTGGTTTGTCCCAAATTCTCTTGTTGGCCTTGGGTAACCTCACCAAGGTGGACACCACACCCGCCATCCGTCTCGCCACCACACTCCCCACCAAGCCCATACCGCTGACACGCCTCAAGGGGGAGGGCGCAGGGGGTCAATAAGGGCAACGGAGACAAAAGCAAAAACTCCACTTTTCCGCCGCTAGCCCGTTTGCCCATTAGCCGAGCCGGAACAACACGGGAGTTATTCGCCACCAAAAGACAATTTTCAGGTAAGACGTCCAGAATATCCGTGAATACTTTTTCTTCAAGCTGTAAGGGGGCCGTGTTTTTATGGACAACCAAAAGGCGGGAAGTGCCCCTTTGGGGGGCAGGGTGTTGAGCTATCTGCTCTTCGGGCAAATAAAAACTATAGCTTTCTAGCGAAAAATCAGCAGCATGAGGAATAGCCGTTAAGGGATTGCCTTGTCCGCAATGGCCCGCTCGGGAACAACAGGCGGGCTCCTTCGAACAAGACCCCTCACGCCATGACAGCGAATTTGCACCAGTCAAAGGGTATTTATCAGAAGAGCATCTATCAGAAAATTCCTCACGAACCGGATAGTTATCCCTCGAGGAGTCTTTGCTGACCAAAGAATCATTGTGCCCCGAGGGCTTCAAGTCGCCTGTGGGCTCTTGGCCTCCCAAGCCAAGGGCTTCCTTACGACTACACACGTTTATCCGTCACTCTGCGAGATTTTCCAAAGGAGCGGGGAAGGGTATAGGGATCGACAATTTCAACCGTAGCGCTCACAAGCACACGCTTATGCAGGCGTTGTTTAATGGCGCAGGCCAAGTCCTCGTCATTATCCGCCGAACCATGTTCCGCCCTTTCAACCTGCAAGAGCATGCTGTCACGTCCGTCGTGGCGGGTAAGATGAACGTGGTATTCCGCGCCACAATCATCAAATAGATGAAGAACATCCCCAATCTGTCCGGGGTAGATATTGACCCCACGGAAAATTATCATGTCGTCAGAGCGCCCGAGCATGTGATCGTGACGAGGCATGGAACACCCACAGGCGCAGGGTTCTGGAAGCATGCGGGTTAAGTCGCGCGTTCTATAGCGGATAAGAGGGACGGCTTCTTTACACAAGGAGGTAACAACCAGCTCACCCACTTCCCCCGGTGCCACAGGCTGCAAGGTTTCCGGGTCAATAATTTCAGCGATAAACAAATCAGGCCAGTAGTGAAGCCCTTCATGGGCGCGACATTCAAGGGAAAATCCCGGCCCATAGGTTTCTGTCATCCCGCCAATGTCAAAACTTTCTTTAACGCCCAAAAGCTCTTCGAAAGCCGCGCGCATTTTGGGGCTGTGCCCTTCGGCGCCGAAAATGACCTTTTCCAATTTTATTTTCTCAAGCAGGCCATAGCGTTTCACCTCTTCACCCATGAGCAGAGCCATGGAGGTGGTGCTACACAGACAGGTGGTTCCCATATCAACGAGCATTTGCAGATGAATTTCCAGGTTGCCTGCTCCAATGGGGACGGCTAGCGCCCCAAAGCTCTCACAGCCAAGCTGAAATCCGGCTCCCGCCGTCCAAAGGCCATAGCCCACGGCAATTTGCACCCTATCTTGCTGACTCATACCCGCCAGTTCAAAGCAACGAGCCATTTGCAGGGCAAAGGTATCCACATCTTTTTGGGTATAGGCTAAAATTTTCCGCTTTCCCGTTGTGCCGGAAGAAGCATGGATGCGAACAACATCGTTTTCAGGCACGCATAGCAAGGGGAAAGGATAACCCTCGCTGAGGTCCTGCACAGTGGTAAAGGGCAGGGAAGTCAAATCATCAAGGCTTTGAATATCCGTCGGTACGATTCCCGCGTCGTTAAATTTCTTCCGATACTGGGGGCTACGGGCGTAGGCATGAAGCACTGTCCAGCGCAGTCCGTTCTCCTGAATTTCACGCAATTTTTCAGGGCTGTAGTGAGGAATGAAACGAGACATGGGATTCTCCGTAATTTAGGGCAACTAAGCATTTGCCTGATAAACAGTATTTCGCTATACTCAACCTGCTTTTGGCACAGCCAAAACGGTGGTATCGCACGAATATTCTTCGTAGACAAGGGGCAAATTACCATGATTTTCCCCAGCCGCAAACCCCCCATCCCTACAAAAAAATTGAGCGGAGGCTTTAATTGTGCGTATTTTAATAATCGGCTCCGGTGGCCGTGAACACGCCCTTGCCTGGAAACTTTCTCAAAGTCCTCAAAAACCCGAACTTTTCATTGCTCCCGGTAACGGCGGCACAGCGGCCTTAGGCGAAAATATCCCCGTTGACGCGGGCGATGTTGACGCTCTCATGAGGATTATCGCTGAAAAAAATATCTCTTTCGTTATTCCCGGGCCCGAGCTTCCCTTGGTCAACGGCATTGTTGACGCCTGCCAAAAAGCCAACATCCTTTGCTTTGGCCCCTGCCAATACGCCGCCCAGTTAGAAGGTTCAAAGGCTTTCACCAAACGCATTTTGCAAAAAGCGGGCGTCCCCACGGCCGACTTCGCTGTTTTCACGGATTTTGACGAAGCCTGCGCCTACATAAAACAAAAAGGCGCTCCCATCGTTGTTAAAGCCGATGGCCTTGCCGCGGGGAAAGGCGTTGTCGTCGCCAAAACCGAAGACGAAGCCATCGAAGCCTTACAATCCATGCTTATCAAAAAAGAGTTTGGGACGGCTGGGGAAACTGTTGTTATCGAAGAAACCCTTGTGGGCGAAGAAGCCTCCTTTTTGGCCATCTGCCAAGGCGACACCGTCCTTGCTCTGCCCTCGGCCCAAGACCACAAAGCCGCCTATGACAATGACGAAGGCCCCAACACAGGGGGCATGGGAGCCTATAGTCCCGCGCCTATTTTGCCCAAAGAACGCTATGAAGAAATCACCGACCTGTCCATTAGACCCATTATGAAGGCCCTTAAGGAAGAAGGGCACCCCTTTTCGGGTATTTTATACGCAGGCCTTATGATGACGGCCAAAGGCCCCTATGTCCTTGAATATAACGTCCGCTTTGGCGACCCTGAATGCCAGCCCCTGCTTATGCGCATCGACTGCGACTTGCTGGATATCTTAGTGGCCTGCGCCAAGGGCGAGCTCGCGGGCAAAACCCTCCCCCTTAAAGAAGAATCTGCCCTGTGCGTTGTCATGGCGGCAGAAGGCTACCCTGCCTCTGGTTATGCCAAAGGTATGGAAATTACCGACCTCGACAAGGCAGAAGCCGTTGCCCCGGGCCTTGTAAAAGTTTTTCAGGCCGGCACCACCTTGAAAGAGGGGAAAATCCTCTCCAACGGAGGCCGAGTGCTGGGAGTAACTGCCCTTGGGGAGACCTTGGAGCAAGCCCAAAAGCGCGCCTATGAAGCCTGCGCCCTCGTCAACATGCCCCAAAATCATTACAGAAAAGACATTGGGAATAAAGGCCTTGCCGCCTTAAAGCGCGCCTAGCGCGTTCACATATAAAGGAGAACGCCATGATTCAAGTCGCCATATTTATGGGCAGTCTTTCAGACAAAGAAACTGTCTTGCCCTGCACAAAAGTACTCGACGACCTAGGCATTGCCTACACCTTTACCATCACCTCGGCCCACCGCACCCCCGAACGCACCGCAACCCTTGTGGAGCAGTTGGAAAAAGACGGGTGTCAGGTATTTATTTGCGCAGCAGGCATGGCGGCCCACCTCGCCGGAGCCGTTGCCGCGAAAACCATTAAACCCGTCATCGGCATCCCCGTCACGGCCTCGTCCCTTGGTGGTATGGACGCGCTTTTGTCCACGGTCATGATGCCTCCGGGCTACCCAGTGGGGACAGTTTCCTTGGACAAAGCTGGTGCTAAAAACGCCGCCTGGTTCGCCGCCCAGATTATCGCCCTGCACGACCCGAAACTGGCAGAACGCCTGAAACAGGCACGTCAGCAATTCCTCTCGGACATTGAGGCCGCGGCGAAAACCCTAGCGTAAATTCCAACGGGCTTCATCAAGTAATGAGGCCCGTATTTTCTGTCCACGATGTTTTAAAAAAGTCATGGATTCCGCCCCCCTCCACCCGGACTCCACCTGGCCCTTGGCATGGGCAAAAGCGTGTAAGACAAATTTCTGCCCATATGCCATAATTCCTTGCAACCATGGCAGAGCTTCATTCTGGGTCGTTTTACCCAGATATGCCGCCAAGGAATATAGAGATACGTCGTTGACGAGCTCCGTCTCAATATTTTGGTATAAAATTTCAGCGAGAAACGGTACCATTGTTTTTCAGCCCTTATGGTTCAGCTCGGGTTTACGCCTGCAGGGCCCCTAGCTATCACCTGATAAAAGGGCAAAAACCCAGAAGGGCAAAGCTTGAGAAGACCTAGCCCCCAATAATAAACGCACATAATAAAACCCCCAAAATATGAAAATGCTCCAAAGTTTTCCACTCAGCCTTTTATCAATCTCCACGGCTCCCTTTCAGCGACTTCAATTTGGGAAAAGCCTTCTCTCCCCTTTGGCGCTTTTCACCCTTCTTTGGCTTACCTTGCTGGGCAGTGGCTGCGCCACCAGCAACAACCCTCCCCCAGCTAGCGCGACTCCCTTTGAGCAAATGGGGGCCTATGCCCTTGAGGGGCCTGACTTTATGGTAATCGCTGACTTATCCGGCCTTCCCCTGCAGGGCACCATGCAACGAAAAGCCATGGTTGGCGTGGGCAAGCTCAAACTCTATAGCACAGAAGACCCCCCAAGCCTTATTTGCGAAAGCGCCATCAACATGCGGCCCAATGAAAAAAGAAGAGTACGCGGCATTTTGGACTGTAACGACGGAAACATTATCCTTTTCACCCTGCGCCCCCTCGGGCCAGACCAAGGCCTAGGCATCGGCACATCTGCCAATGCTTCCGTTCTTCCACACTCGAAGAAACCTCAAGAGCCGAGGCACCAGCCCCTTCAAGAGGTAAACAACAGCTCACGCCCCCTCCCCCAAAGCACTGGAACCTACACAGATTTAACGCTTTTTTACCACCCTTCAAAGGAAGAGGCCGAACGTCGATTCCCTCAGATCCTTAAGGATTTTACCGACCTAAGACAACAAAAACGTCCCTAAGGGCAGAAGCTCCCTTAGGATAAAACACCTTCTTGCTCAAACTATTCTAGCAGGTTAGACTTCTCGCATCATGGTTCTGAACCCTGAGCAAAGCCATGGAGCGAAACCATAAAGCAGAACCGTGGAACAAGACCCAAGAAGCTAGCCTAGCAAAGCCTCGGGCCAAGAGCCATTGCCTAGGGTGTAACGCAAACTAGGGTGAGGAATCGCTTCGACAAGCCCTCATTAAAAACGTATGGGTTCAATGCGCTCATGACAAATACAAAGGCTGGCTGACCATACTCAAAAAACGACAGGAAGCAGAATGGATACAAACTTCATCATACGCGGCATCCTTATAGGCGGGTCTTTCGGTGCCTTAGCCGTCAGTTTTCAAATAATTGAAACATCCATGTTTATGGGCATTGGAGCCGGTATTGTCGCTGGTTTTTTAGCAGGCCTTACACGCACCATTATCAATCACTTCCGCACTAAGAAATAGGCTTATCATGACCGGACTCTTTATCGCCTCAACAACATCAGGCGCGGGAAAAAGCATGCTCTCCTTCTCCTTGGGCCTGCACTTACAAAAGCAGGGCTACCGCATAGGCTATATGAAGCCCCTCGCTGAATACCACCAAAAACACGAGGAGCGCACAGGGGATAAAAACGCCCTCATGATTCAAGAGCTTTTAGGCCAGCAACAGCCCGCCGACATTGTTTCGCCTGTGCTTATGCCAAGTTCAATCTATTCACTTTCTTCCCACCACTGCGTGCCGAACCCTTTAGGCGCCATTACCTCAGCCTACGAAACCATCAGCCAAGGTACCGACCTTACTATTGTTTCAGGGTCGGGTATTTTCCCCTACACAGGCACCTTCGCGCAGGTGGACGGCTTACGCCTCGCGAAATCACTCGACCTGCACGTACTTCTTATTGAACGGGTGCACGACGAATTTCACTATGATACCATCCTGGGCCTTAAAAACGCCTTGGGCAACAGGCTCCTAGGCCTTGTTATTAATGGTATTCCCCACAATTATATGCGTGATTACGAAACCCACATAACCCCCTATTTAGAAAACCTCGATATTCCCGTGCTGGGTCTTGTGCCTCACGAGTCAGGCCTCGACGCCATGCGGGCTTCTGAACTTGCCAATCACATCGGGGGATACATTATTTCAGGAAAAGGCAACGGTTCCGCTCGCCTTGTGGGAGGGTATATTATTGGAGCCATGCAGGTTGACAACTTCATGACGTTTTTACGCCACCAAGAAAAGACCTCCGCCGTTATTGTTGGCGGCGACAGAGCCGACCTGCAACTGGCGGCGTTGCAATGGCGCACCCCCTGCCTTATCCTCACGGGTAATTTTTCCCCTTGCGATATGGTGCGAGCCAAAGCGGAAGCACTGGAAATTCCCATTATCAGCGTTTCTAAAGATACTTTCACCGTAGCGCGCGCCATGGCAAAACTTATGCAAACCAAAAAGATTACGGAACTGCAACAAATCCGCTTGGCAGAAGAAGTCATTAGTAGAAGTACCCAGATTGACAGAGCCTTGAAGGAAAGAGGCCTTTTGCCTAAAATTAATGTGTGCTAAACAGCACTCTCGGGCGTGTGCGCACGAGGATTACGGGTAAGCCCTTATTCTAACGCGTGCGACTTCGAACAAATCGCATTTATCCGTAAATCAAAATAAATATAATCCATAAAATACACAGTATTATATGATTTTACTTTTTTGGCACAACCATTGCTAGCTATAAAGCACCTACTCGGCTCTCCCCCTATTGCCGAATGCTTCCCCCTAAGCATTGTAGGTTGGCTTTCAACTGTCCCCCCCTGACAGTCGCAACTTCCCTCCTTAATTAAGTTGCACGAAAGCCCCCATTTAGCTCTAGAGCTCAAGAAAGCCCCACCCCCTAGGGGCCTTCTTGTTTTAGCCTCTTTTTTAAGAGTCTCCACAAGAGTGTAACCTTCACCCTTTAGCCGAACACCCAGCACCAAAACCTTCTACAACAACGCGCCTCATACCAATACTCCCAAAAAGCAAAATTGCGCAAAGCACAACCAACCTCGCCATCGCGCGCCATGACATTCCATGGCATTCCATAACCCCCATGACGCCTCACAAGAACACAACACAATAACAACTCGACCTCATGACAGCACCGCCTCAACAGGAGAGAGGCCTTACAAGCTTGCGCCCAACACCCCACCAACCGCCCCAAATAAACACCCCTCACTCAACCTAGAGCAGCCCAAATCCGTCAAACCGACCCCCAACCTTGTTCACCCTAATGGGCCATGACCCCCTACAAGCCCATAAATCTCCTGAACACATCCTCACCCGTCAAGTTGTCCAGCAACGAAGAACAAGATAAATAGCCCCAAAAAATAGTTCGCACTCGCTCGACTGTGTGCAAAAAAGCACGACAAAGACAGGATATAGTGCGAACTAGCTCTTTCCTGTGCTTTTAAAAACGAAGTAGCCCAAACCCTCTTTACTGCCTTTCACCACACAATACGAGTCCAGGCAATGAATCTTACAAAAACATCACGCCCAACACCAACCGTGGCATCTGTTTTGCATAATATAGATTACTACACGGTGCTCCCCCCAGCACCGAAGCTTCCCCCCAAGCTTGTAGTGTAGCTTTTACCTGTTCCCCCCTAACAGTAGTGGCTTCCCTCCTTTTTAAGCCGCGTGTAAAAGCCATAAGGTCCAAGACCTATAAGAATGCTCCTCCCCCCAGGAGCATTCTTGTTTTTAGACCCTTCTTGCTAATCCTTCCATTTTTGGCTATATTCCCATGCGTACCAAACTTTTAACCGTATAAGTACCCTATGAAGATTCCTATCCTTTCAAAGATTTTCTCTCCCCGTAATTCTGGGGTTCCCCCATTGGTGACTTTAACCTTTGGTTGCCTTTTTTTTGCAATGACAGCCTGCTCCTCGGCTCAGCCGCCTAAACCCGCCTCAGCAAGCACGGCTCCTGTGTCAGCACAACAGCAACCAGCTATTTTAACACAAAAAATGGCTGTGGATTCTCCGGTACTCCAAAAACCATCACCCCAAAAACAAACGCGGCAAAAAGCTAAAAAAACCGCGCCACAAATAGACAAGACACTTCTTGCCTCCATTGATTCTCAATGGCTTCCCCTCATCGTTCAGCTTAAAGAAGACCTCCCCAACCTCCCCATTGAAGAGTATTTTGTTGAGCTTCCCACTTCTTCTGGTAAAACCATGGCTAAAAAAATCCATGAATTGCACCACTATAATTATGTTGTTAAACCCAGCAAGAAAAAAGATGACGAGAAAAAGATTATTCCTGAATATGAAAAATCCTCTGTATACGCACAATTCGTCACCCAAACAGGCATGAAAAAAAGCAATGCCTTTCTCAATGAGTATAAGGCCGCCTTTGACCTCGCCGAAGAACGCTATCAGGTGCCCCGCGAAATTGTTGCAGCCCTGCTCTATGTGGAAACACAGCATGGCTCTTACCTTGGTAAAACCAAAGCCTTTTGGAGCCTCGCCAGCATGGCGGCTTCCACAACCCCTGAAAGTATCCAGGCGGATTTGACAGTAACCATTCTGCCTGACCAAAAGACGTGGTTGCAGGAAAAGCTGGATGAAAAATCCCTTTGGGCTTATCGCGAAGTGAAGGCTTTATTAACCCATTGTGAACGTAATAACCTCGACCCCCGCGCGATTATTGGCTCAGAATACGGCGCCATTGGGATTTGCCAGTTTATGCCAACCAACCTCGAAGCCTATACCGATGATGGCGATGGCGACGGCATCATCGACCTGTTTAACCCCAATGACGCCATTGTGAGCACCGCCAAGTTTTTGGCTGTTCACAACTGGGCCAAGGCCGAAGATATCGCGGCCCAACGTCGGGTTATCATGCGCTACAACATTTCATCGCGCTATGCCAACACGGTTCTTGCTCTGGCGGAATCTTTGGAAACTGGTTCTTTGAAGAAAGCGCAGGCAGACGCCCCTTCACGTCAAAAGGAAGGTAAAAGCGTTGCCGCCACAGTTGGAGAAACAACCCCTGAGGGTAAAGAGCCTGTGGAGCAAGCCAAGTCTGATACAGCAAGCGTCCAGACAGAAAGCCAAGAAACCACCAAGGAAGGCAAGGCAGAAGCCTCTGGCGAAACAGTCAAGACAGAAACAGCCACGCCCAGTGCCTCATCCGAAACAACGCCGAACGCTAGCACAAAAGCCAAGGGGGAATAACAAGGGCAACAACTTTTTACCCAACGGCTCACAATTTTTGACGATGCTGGTATATTATCAGCATCGTCTTTGTCATGAGCGGTATTAGCATTGCGAGAAGTCACGGGATGCGGAAAACTTCAAACATTTGCCGAGAATCTCCTGCTTCGAGCCTCCTTGTTCCGCCTCTTGACCTCCCCCCGCCTCGTACCACAAGACTCAAAAACATGGTCAGTAATAAATAGAGAGACAAACAAACAGCGAAACAACGATCCTAACCTATAAGAAAAGCGAGTCCATCATGTCCGATACACCAGCATGCATTCAGTGCAAACAAGAAAACACCTATTTTGACGGCGCCCTCTATGTCTGCCCTGACTGCGGGCATGAATTTACGTCTGAAGAAGCCGAAGGTTCTGGGGCTCATGCAGTTGTTGACAGTAATGGCACACCCCTCCTTGACGGCGACAGCGTTACGGTCATTAAAGACCTTAAAGTCAAAGGTTCGTCCCTTGTGGTCAAACGGGGAACCAAGGTGAGCAATATCCGCCTCATTGACGACCCAACCCATATTGATGGCAAGGTTGACGGGCAAGGAGTCTACCTGATGACCTGTTTTTTACGTAAAAATTAACCCCCTACGCCTGCCATCTCTCGCTTTTCCCGCGGGGAACAGCCAAGCTCAAAACAGGAAAAGGCTTAGAGTTCAGCGATATTGCCAATTCTAAGCCTTGTTTTTCTCTCTTATCATCGCGCCAAAGCGCCAAGGGAGAGCGATACCGTGATGAAAAAAGGCACTCAGCCCCACGGAGGGTTGCGATATTGTGGGATGCCTCTATGGTTCTTTAACTACATACGCTCCACCGCTTTGGCTCGGTCCTGCGGGTTAGGGTGACTTGAAAAGGCGCCGCCCCCGGCATTACCCAGCTTGCGCAAGCTCGCCGCCGCCGCTTCCTTCGGACGATTATACTTTTTCAGCAAACCCACGCCGTACACATCGGATTGACTTTCATGGGCTTGTGAAAATTGCGCTTGCATATAACTTTGAGCAATCTTCCCCAAGTCCGAATCCGCAATAGAAGCCGCGGAACTGTGCGTTGCCCCAATGGCTTGAACCGCCGCCGCCGCGCGATAGGCCTTGCGCATGGCCGCCAGTGAATGCCCATGCTTAACGTGCCCAATTTCATGACCAATAACAAAGAACAGCTCGTCGTCCGTCATGGCGTCCATAAGGCCGGAATACACACGAACCGAGCCGTCAGGGGTGGCGAAAGCATTAATTTCGTCTTGCAGATACACTTTAAAGTTCAAGTTAAGGCCGTCTTCGCTCTCAAGCCCTTTGGTAATTTTTGCCAGTCTCTTGGCGTAGGGGTTGTCGGCTTTGGCGATGACGCTTTCACCGTCATGTTGAGCGGCCACACGCGCCCCAAGCTGAGCAACATCCGCATTGGAAATAGTTTCCCCCTGATACAAGGTAGCCGCGGCCTGAACCATGCGCCCTGTATCAACCTGACAAGCCCAAAGAAAAAAAGAGCTCATCACAAGAACCAGTAGAGCCGTTAAATATCTCAGCATATATACTCCCTTAAGAAATAGCATCCATAAATCTGCTCAGCGCAGTAAGCCTGCCAAATTCATTAATCCATACTCAAGTAGCACAAAAAAAATTTTCATCCCCCACGCAAAGAACCTGTCTTTCGATTCTTAGCGTCCCAGGGGAAACACCTTCCCTCAAGACATGCTTACATGTAGGGGAACGTGCAAGTCATCCAAAGAAGAATCTGTTCAGGCAAGGCCCAATGCACCGCGAACCGTAGCTTTTTAACACCTTGAGCGACTACTCAACTCCTAGCATTTTTCGCCCCCGTTGAAAATAGTTTCGTGCGAAGTTCGCTTCTCAACCAGCCCCATATCAAAAGCCCGTTATTGCCAAAACACATTGCCAGCGAAAAATCTCCCCAAAGGCCCTCCTGTGAGCTTGACCCATCCGCAGTCAGCAATTTTGCTCCTCCTTAATTTTGCTACTCCTTTCCATGGCCTTTAGGTCAACGGCGTCAATAAAAGGGCAAGGAGAGCAGAAGACAGTGTTGTTACAGAACCATACAGGGTTACGGGGTTGTTTATCAGATTTCCCTCTGGTATATTGCCAGTGTTCATTTTCACCAACACGTCAATCTATAAGGAGAAGACATGAAATGGAGTACACAGGCTTGGCAAGCGGCCCTGCCAGCCTACAATAAAATTCTCGAACTCGACTTTGTCCGCGAGCTGATGAACGGCACCTTGCCCCAAGATAAATTTCGGTTTTACATACAACAAGATACCCTTTATCTCAACGGATTTGCCAAAACCCTTGCTGGTATCGCCGCGCGACTCGATAACCCTGAATATTCCGACGCTTTTGTCGCTTTTGCGGGCGACACCATGGCTGTCGAGCGTGATATGCACAAATCTTTCTACGAAATATTGGGCAAGGGAAAAGCCATTGAACCTTCCCCCACCTGCCTGCTCTATACCTCTTACATGCTCAAACACTTAAGCGACGCTTCCGTAGAGGTCGCCATGGCCGCCATCTTGCCTTGCTTCTGGGTGTATATGGAAGTGGGCGAATATATCCTTGCCAACCAAACCAAAGGTGAAAACCAGTACCAAGAATGGATTGACACCTATGGCGGAGATGAATTTGGCAACGCTGTAAAACTTGCCATTGATATCTGCGACGACATGGCCGCCAAAGGCGGCGAAAGCCTGCGCGAAGCCATGACCAACGCCTATGTCATGTGCACCAAAATGGAATGGATGTTTTGGGATAGTGCCTACAAGCTGGAACAATGGCCCGTATAGGCGTACTCTAATAAGAGATTGAAAAAAACAGCCGGGAAAAGGAATTCTTTTCCCAGCTGTTTTACTTTTATTGAGGGACCCTGTCCCTCAAACTCCCTGCACAGGACATCATGTCCTTTGAACCTGTATTCTAGTGAACAGGCATTTTCATTTTGTCATCGCATTCGGTGGATACAGGGAACACCCGCCCCCCGCTAGGCTTTGGGGACAGCGTCTACCAAAAGACAAGCCACTGAACCATTTCAATGACGTCAGCGCGGTCTTATGATCCTCCTACACAGTTCCATAAATAACCGCTGCTTCATCAGCGTAAAGGGCGGCGACTCCCTGCCTAAATTCCTCAAAGGTCCGCGATTCAATGGCTTTTCGCGCTTGCCTTACCAAATCAAGAAAATAGGTAAGGTTGTGCAACGAGTTCAACCTATAGGAGAGAATCTCCCCTGCGTGAAAAAGGTGTCGCAAATAGGCCCTTGAAAAAGTTCTGCAGGTGTAGCAGTCACAAGCAGGATCGAGGGGGCCGTCATCTTCGGCATATTCTTTACGTCGAATATTCATTTTCCCCACCGATGTATAGAGCGTTCCGTTGCGCGCGTTACGCGTTGGCAAGACACAGTCGAACATATCAATACCATGGGCAATACCTTCGACAATATCAAGGGGCGTTCCCACTCCCATCAGGTAGCGAGGCTTATCCACAGGGAGCAAGGGGGCTGTATGCGCTAAGAGTTCATGCATTTCAGCCTTAGGCTCGCCAACTGAAAGCCCCCCAATGGCAAACCCGTCAAAATCATGAGCGCATAGTTCTTCCACCGAAGCCGTACGTAAATCCTTATGAAACCCGCCCTGCGTTATGGCGAACAAAAGGTTGTCCCCCTGCCCCCGAGGGTAATGGGAACGCGAACGCAAGGCCCAACGAGTCGTCAGCTTAATGGATTTCTCGGTATATTCTCTTGTCTTGTCATAACTCACACACTCGTCAAGAACCATCATGATGTCGGAGTTCAAGTTGCGCTGAATATCCACAACTTTTTCTGGCGTAAACATGTGTCGTGAGCCATCTAAATGCGAACGAAACTCTACACCTTCTTCGCTGAATTTACTGAGCGAAGACAGACTAAAGGCTTGGAATCCACCGCTGTCGGTTAATATGGGTTTGTTCCAGGCGTTAAACTTTTGTAATCCGCCCCGCCTTTGAATAAGCTCATCGCCCGGGCGCAGATACAAGTGGTATGTATTGCCTAAAATAATTTCCGCGCCAAGGGCTTCCAAGTCATCGGGGGCTATGGCTTTAACACTCCCCACGGTACCCACTGGCATAAAAATAGGGGTGTTCACCTCGCCGTGAGCTGTTTGCAAAACACCTCGCCTTGCCGCCCCGTCCTTATGAGTTATCTGAAATGTTCCTGTCGTCTTTTTTTCCATAATGTCCTTATCCCGCCCAGGTGGCGCGAACCCGCACTGTTTGTCCGGCCTTGTTGGTAAACAACACATGACCATTTTCTTTTCCAAACAAATAAACATCTTTTGTTAAGGCCACGTCTTGTTCGCAATATTCCCGAATGAGGTCAAGCTTTTGTTCTTTCCACCATTGCAAGGCCAATAACCCATCGGCGCTTTTTCTCGCGCCCAAGGTGGCGGAGGCAATATTATCGAGGGACACACGATAAGAAAGCTGGCGATATACGCAGGTTAAAAGGTCAATGGTGGGAAGCCGCCTAAAATCGAAGTGTTGCGCATGGGGCGCGAGGACAGAGTAATCGAACTTGGTGATATTAAAGCCCACCACCACCCCGATACCGCCGAGATTTTCCACCATAAGAGGAATTTCATCTTGACCATACGCCGTGTAAGCCCCTGTTCGGGAGTCATAGACCACCACCACGCTAACACCCATATGAGCCGTTTTATGCCAACCGCCCACTTCTTTGGCTGAATAGCGCGTTTCAACGTCTAAAACAGCATAGGAACTGGCCTGACGGGCAAGAAGAGCCGCCTCGTCAATGGATGCTTCGCCCTGTGAGCTTTCGCCCATACCCGGCAAGGTAAGTAACCCGTTATGTCCGTTTTGAGTCTTTTTCATACTTGATTCTCCAAAACTTTCCCTCAAGGCAGGAACTGCCCCTTGCTGTGTAGTCAAAGCATTTTGCCGCCCATCCTCCCCAGTCAAGGCGTCCACACGAACCGCCTCCATGCCCTGCCTGAAAGTTGTCGTCGCACCCCGCGAAGCGTCGGAGGCGGGCGTGAATGCTGTGCCCCCTTGCGCAGGGGAAGATAATTGCGCCAAAAGGGGTATTTCTTCGGGGATGACCAGCGGTAGCTCTCGTATTTTTTCAGCTTCGGCCCTATCTTCCGTTAAGGCTTCAAGGCATCCTTCAACAACGAATACGGCTCCGGCCTTATCAATGGGCCTATTACCCGAGCCACATTTAGGCGAATGAACACAGGCCGGACAGCCCAATTCACAAGGGCAGCCCTTTACAAGGGACGAGACCTTGATAAAAAGCTCATCTGCCTTCTCAAAGGCCTCTTTACATAGCCCTGCCCCGCCGGGCATCCCATCATACACAAAAACCGTAGGACTGCCAGTCTGCATATGCATGGGGGTTGAGATACCCCCAAGGTCGTTGCGGTCGGTCATGACAAGCAAGGGTAAAAGTCCGATGACCGCATGTTCCAAGGCATGAATGGCGCCCATAAAATGCAGTCTCGCCTCTTCCGTCAGGCGTTGAACCCGACTGGGGATATGGAACCAAAACCCCTCTGTTTCAAAAACAAGGGGCTCAAAGTCCAAAGGAACAACACCCAAAAGCTGGCCTGAGGAGGTGGCTCGCTTTTCGTATCCTGTCACAAGATCACTTACCCGTAACCTTCCGAACTGCACCAGCATGCCACCGCAAATACGGCTTTCCTTCACCTCAAGGATGGTCGTATTTTTTACACTGCGCGTGCGAGTATACCATGGCAGTCGACAAGGCTTAACCCTCGCCATCCCTGCGCGAAAATCAAGCTCCTGAACTTCATAATACTGCCCTCGGTGGAGATAGAGCGCGCCGGGGTGCACCTCGCGCATGGCTCGAACGGAATCAACACTTCCCACCAAGTTTTCCTTTTCATCCATAATGGCAATGGTCACCCCTGAGCCGCGCAAGGCCACATGACGTTGGGGGCGTTTGCGCGAAGCCATTATTTCCATTCCGTCGCCAGAAAGAAGCAAGGTTCCGTTATTAATCAGCTCTTGGGCCACCGTATGCAAAGAGCCTCTTATCCAAGACGCGTCAAAGGGGCGTTGTAAACGAATGGGGAGCTCCGCCGCGGCGCATTCCAAGTGTTTTGCCACAATGACAGGGTTTTCAGGGTTACAAATGGCCCGTTCTGCTGGCATGGCGAAAAAGTCATTGGGATTGCGCACAACAAATTGATCCAGCGCGTCTTCTTGAGCCACCAAAATAACAGCCGATTCCCTCTGGCTCCGCCCCACCCGCCCCCCACGTTGCAAGGTAGCCATAACACTGCCGGGATACCCGACTAAAATACAAAGATCCAAAGCGCCGATGTCAATGCCCAATTCTAAAGCACTGGTAGAAATAACCGCGAGCAGCTCTCCCGAAGCCATACGAGCCTCAATATCCCGTCTTTCTTCAGGCAAATAGCCCGCCCTATAGGCGCTGATTTTACCGCTATATTCCTTGGCATGCTGACTCACCCACAAACTGATAAGCTCGGTCACCCGCCTTGATTGGCAATACACAATGGTGCGTAGCCCTTGCGACAAGGCCGACTTGAGCAATTTAATGGTGGTCGAAGAAGGGCTCTCTTCAGGATTCAAAAAAAGATAATGCCGTTTACCTTGGGGGGCACCGCTTTTCACCACAGGCACAGCTTCTCGCCCTGTTAGGCGAGAGGTCAGCTCCACAGGGTTACCGATAGTCGCCGATGAAAAGATAAAGGTAGGATGCGCTCCGTATAACTCGGCAACACGCAACAAGCGCCGAAAAACCTGCGCCATGTGAGCACCCAGAAGCCCCCTGTAGGTATGCACTTCATCAACAACGATATGGGAAATCCCTGCGAAAAAAGCGCTCCACAAATTATGGTGGGGTAAAAGAGCCAGATGCAGCATTTCAGGATTGGTAAAGAGCACAGTCGGCGGGTTTTCACGAATTTTCTTTCTAAAATGCGCTGTTGTGTCACCATCATAAATGGCGGCCCTTGGGCGGGCATCTTGAGGCCAAGATGCCGTAAGGGATTCAAAGGCTAAAAATTGGTCTTGAGCCAACGCTTTTAAGGGAAATAAATAGAGAGAACACGCGTCCGGATCGGACAAGTGACGCTCAATGACAGGCAAGTTATAGATAAGCGACTTACCGCTCGCCGTCGGGGTCGCCACCACCACATCCCCGCCACTGCGAACAACATCAACGGCTTCTGCCTGATGCTTATAAAGGGAAGGAATATTCGCTTCCCTCAGCAGGTTTTCAACGGCCCTTGCCCAAGGCCGAGCGGGCGCGGCAAACACAGGCTCGCACCCTTCAAAAATCTTATGACAGGTGAGTGAATAGCCCAAAGCAGACTGGCGAAGGGCCTGGACGTATTCAGCAACGGGACTATCGATGGAAAAATGTGTCATAAATATTTTCGGGTTAAGGAGGCAAGATGGATGGTATCACTGCAGCTTTTGAGGACAAAGGAAATAAAGGATACGCCCCAATGGCCTGAAACTCAAGGAGCAGGGTTACGCGGGAAAAGGGCAAAGGGGGTAAGGGATGTACTTTCTTGCCGGGGCTTGGGCAAAGCCCAAAGAATAAAAGGCCCTATCTCAACAACAAAAGGGAGCCTTGGCTCCCTTTTGTTATTTGGTTTTCTCTTTGCTCTTCACTTACGGCAAATAAAGTTTTTGTCCGGGCCTAATGGTCGATTTCGTTCCAAGATTATTACGCTTGCGAAGCTTATCTACACTTGTTCTATTGTTACGGGCAATGGAAAACAAGGTATCTCCCGACTTCACCGTAACCATCTTGCCAGAACTATCGGACGAACCAGCCTTACTTGAAGTTTTAGCTGAAGAAGTTTTGGCCTGGCTCTTTTGGGCCGAGCTAGCCTTGCCTTTCGCAGGAGCGGCGCCTTCCATCAAAGACAGTTTTTGTCCAACCTTTAATACACTATTGCTTTGAATACCGTTAATACGACAAATATTCTGGGCAGACACTCCCGTATCCCTAGCGATGCCGCTCAAGGTGTCGCCAGAGCGAACGGTGTACACGCTGGATTCTCCGCCCACGTTACGTTTACCTAAATCGCGCGGGGTGGTGTTTACCTGCTTGGGCACTCGTTTACTGTTATTGGGAACGGACAAGCGTTCGCCAATGCGCAAGCTGCTGCTCTTACCCATGCGGTTTGCCAGACGGATACTGTTCACGTCTGTTCCCCACGCTTGGGCAAGGCTAAAGAGGGTATCGCCGGGCTTAACGACATATTTACCTGTACTGCGACCGCCGGGTACGGATTTATCCACACGGGCGGGCATGACGGGGTCACCTTTACCTCTGCCGGGGATAAGGATTACCGCGCCGGATTTAGGTAGATTAGTAAACCCATTGGCCTCGCGAATGGCGCTCTGGCTTACGCCATGGCGCTTGGCAATGCGCCCAAGGGTATCCCCGCGGCGAACAGTGTAATCTCTCCAGTCAGCGTACTGGCGTGACTCTGGCTCAGAGAGCCAGTTAAGGGCAATGCTCATTTGCTCAGGCAGGATATAGGCAGTGGTTTCCATATTTGGCGGGCTCGCCGTGCGCCTATAAGCAGGGTTCATACTGCTAAATTCATCCCAAGTAAGGTTTAAAGAGCGGGCAAAGGCCGAAAGGTTTGTGCCCGGCGGGATATTAATGGGCGCGAGGTTATACACGCTCTCGGGCCGTGGCTTTTGAAAACCAAGGCGCTCGAGGTTACGCATAATTTTGGTGAAGGCGATAATGCGGGGCACATAGTCCGTTGTTTCTTGGCGTAATCTTGTTTTTCTGTCCATGGTGTCGCCAAGCTCGCATACCTCAAAAAAAGTTTTGCCTCCGGAGGCCTTAATGGCTCGTCCCATCTTTCCTTCGCCAGCGTTATAAGCGGCGATGGCGATGGGCCAGTCGTTAAAGTCACCGTAGAGTTTAAGCAGATAGTCAGCGGCGGCGCCCGTGGCTTTAAAGGGGTCGCGGCGCTCATCAATCCAAGAGTTTTGGGTCAAGCCGAACTTACGTCCGGTATAGGGCATGAACTGCCACAATCCAGCGGCTCCGGCTCGTGAATAGGCGAGGGGGTTCCCGCCGCTTTCGGCCATGGCAACGGCAAAAAGATCCGCGGGCATTCCCCGCTGGGAAAATATTTTTTCTATATAAGGAAGAAAACGGCCTGAACGGTCAATGATACGCTGCATGGTCTTTCTGTTATCATGCACATAGCTTTTAAAGTGCAGTTCAACAATATTGGACTCTTCAACGGTCAGTTCTCTATCCAGATCACCAATGGTTTTAAAGGCGTGAAGCTCGTCAGGCGTAAGGGGTCTGCCATCGTCACGGGGAGTATAAAACTCCATGAGTTCTTCTTCATCAGGGGTAAACTTGGCAAGCTGGTCACTGTCGCTGGTTGATTTTCCAGCACACCCTATAAGCAAGAGGCACAAGGCAATGGGGATAAAAAACTGTCGAAAACCAGAAAATGCTACCATGCTATCCTCATAAAATGGATTGTTCACAAAAAAAGCCCGACGAATATCCGCCCCCTAATATCAATGGGGCAAAGGTGGCATGAGCGACAAACTTTGTTGGAGTCACAACGCTCAAACAAAAAAACACACACCGTACTCAGGCAAGAAACCATGCTAGATACACTGGCAAGGAGCCTAACCAACAAGGCAAGGGCGCTATTCTCAGCCCAAAGCCCCCGCCCCGCAATGGCACAACCGTGGCGCGAAAATCTGTATTGTTACATAAAAAAACAGTCGGGAACAATGCCACTCTTTACCGCATCCGGCAGGGATAGGCAAGAAGATAACCTTGCCCGCCTGACACCTTAGGCGTATAATATCCTTTTATCACTTGAGAGAAATATCGAGACAATCATGAGTAAGCCTAATTATACCTCTTCCCCCAAACGCCCCTCAGGGCCAAAGAACGCCAACCAGCGAAAAGACTCCAGCTTTTCCAGAGACTCTGCGCATAAAGGCGACAGAAACCGCCAGAGAAATCATGACAGAAGTCATACCCCAAGCCGAGCCACAAAGCATGATGAATGGCGCGATTTCGACAGGGACGAAAGCAAATATGCGAGCAGAGATTCAACCAGACAGCGGCCCAACGACAGGGACAGGGCACACAATGCGGGTTATTCTTCAAGACCTTCGGCGGGTCGCAGGCCCCATGACGCCTCAAAGCCTTTCGCAGGACAGCAAAGGGGAGGCAGGCAACAAGACAACAAACAAAATGACAATCAATGGGACGACAAAAGATTTGACAAAAACTACGCTGAATCGCACGAAGACCAAAAGCATTGGGGCAGTTCTCATGAGCCATCCCACAGATTTGAAGGGGCTGAACAATCCGGCCCTTCCGAAGCGCCCCTCCTCCTTGGGGTAAAGCCTGTCCTTGAAATGCTCGCCACAACGCCTGAGCGTATTGACGCTATTTTCATTCGCAAAGGCCGCCACGGCAAGGAGATGGATGAAATACTCGACCTCTGCCGCAAGGGTAAGGTGCGCTTTTCACTTCTTGAGCCAGCCAACTTTGCCCGCCAGCTTGGTCAGACCCAAACCCAAGGGGTGGTCGCCCGTCTCTTTGAAGCTGGCTTTACCCCCCTTGAAGCGCTCTTTGACACCGTCATGGACGCCCCCCTGCCACTTCTCGTGGCCCTGGATCAAGTGCAAGACCCCGGCAACGCGGGAACCCTTGCCCGAACCCTCTACTCCCTTGGGGGAGCAGGGCTGATTATTCCTCGTCACAATAGCGTTTACCTTGGCGCAGGCGCCACGCGAGCCGCCGCCGGAGCCTTGCAAAAACTCCCCGTGGCAAGGGTGGGGAGCCTCACCCAAGCCATTGACGCCGCCAAAAAACTCGGCATTACCATTTATGGGGCGGCGGCATCGGACGACACCGTCCCCGTGGCGGATATATTCAGCCTCACCCCACGTCTGCCTGCCCTGCTTATCCTAGGAAGCGAAGAAAGCGGCATTCGTCAAACCCTCATTAAGCGCTGCGATACCCTTGTGTCCATTCCCATGCAACGAGATTTTGACTCTCTTAACGTGGCTCAAGCAGGAGCCATCTGCATAGCCTCTTTCTTGCGCCATAAACTACAGCGCTCATAAACACCCGTATAAAAACGCCCCTTATCCCAAGCTCAACCAACTGCCATCAGGCTCGTTTTTATCACCATTTTCTTGTAAAAGACCAAGGGCATCCCCTCAAAAAGGATGCCCTCACTCACTAAAAAGCTCGCCCGGCCTATGTCGTCCCCTTCCTCTTTTTCTCACCTATACCTTTCACTCCTTTGTGTACCATAAACAAAAGATTGCCTGAGGCCATTTAATTTTGCAACAACGCCGAAAAACAAAGGACACATAACGGCCAAGAGGTGAAAAACAGGACAACTCAATACCGCTTCCCTTGAAATCCTCCGTCTTTTCGCATAAGGAAGTTGTCACTCATCCCTCTGGTTTATGAGTACCTTATCTACCCTTACCCGCAGTAAGCCCGTAACGAGAAAAACATTGCACTTTATTTCACTTTAAGCGATACTTTAAAAAAATTTTCCATTGGGATAGCCCAATTTACCATATATAGCAGGAGAAATACCGTGTCCAAAGTATTATTCCTTACCGCCACCGAAGCCAAGGCAGGTAAGTCAGTTATATCCCTGGGGGTCATGCAACTTTTGTTGCGCAACCTTCGCAAAGTCGCCTTTTTTCGCCCCATTATCACGACCCCTCAAGACGAAACCATTAAAGACCACGATATCGAGCTTATCCGCAAACACTTTGAACTCTCTCAGCCTTATGAATCAACCTTCGCCTTTACCATGGATCAGGCCCGCCAGCTCATTGGGCAGGGCCGCAAAGAAGAACTCCTCGACACCATTTTAAAAAAATATAAATCCCTTGAAGCCGAATATGACTTCATTCTTTGCGAAGGGAGCGATTATTTTGGTTCCGACGCGCCTTTTGAGTTTGAAATAAACGCCGACATCGCCGACATTCTCGGCGCCCCTGTTCTTCTCATAGCCAACGGTACTGGTAAAAATGCTCAGGAAGCCTACGACAGCACGCAAAACACCGTTGATATTCTGTCCGAAAGGACCATCAAGGTTTTGGCCTGCATAGTTAACCGCTCTACCCTGACCCTCAACGAAATTATCACCGCCAGCAAGCATTTTAACATTCACGCCCCTTATGCTGAGCACATTCCTCTCCATTTTATTCCAGAAGAGCCCATCTTAGGCCAACCTACCCTTAGAGATGTTCAACGCTGGCTCGAAGCCACCATCCTTACGGGCAAGGACCGCATGGATAATAACGTTGAGAGTAACCTTGTGGCCGCCATGAATGTTGGGAACTTCCTCGAACACTTAATTGGCGACAACCAGCTTATTATTACTCCCGGCGACAGGGGTGATATTATCCTCGCCAGTATGGCCGCCCGTTTTTCAGACGCCTATCCTTCCCCCGCGGGCATCGTTTTAACAGGCGGACTGGACATGCACCCCAGCATTATGCGTCTTGCCGAAGGCAGAGACGGCATGCCCATCATGGCGGTAAACGACAACACCATCATGTGTGTCAACAAACTCAACCGTCTCTATAGCCACCTTGACCCCACCGACACACGTCGCATGAACCTGGCCTTGGGGCTTTTTGAGTCCTCTGTGGACATTCAAAGCCTGACCAAATCGCTGGTTGACACGACGGCGGTCAAGATTTCGCCCAAAATGTTTGAGTTCAACCTTCTTGAGCGGGCCGCGCGCCACAAAATGCGCATCGTCCTGCCCGAAGGGGTCGAAGAACGCATTCTGCTTGCCACGGAATCACTGGTTCGCCGCAATGTAGCCGAAGTTATTTTGCTCGGGAACATTGAAGAGATTCAGCACAAAATTAATAGCCTCGGACTGAATTTCGAAACAACGATTATTCAGCCCGACCTCTCGCCCAACTTCGAAGATTACGCGCAAACCTACGCTGAGCTTCGCAAAAAGAAAGGCATTACCATCGAACAGGCCCGCGATATCATGGACGATCCAACCTATTTCGGCACCATGATGGTTTACAAAGACGACGCCGACGGCATGGTTTCGGGCTGTATCAACACCACAGCTCACACCATTCGCCCTGCCTTTGAATTCATTAAAACCAAGCCCACGACCTCCATTGTTTCTTCTGTGTTCCTCATGTGCATGAAGGATCGGGTTCTGGCCTTTGGCGACTGCGCCGTTAACCCCAACCCAACGGCAGAGCAGCTTGCCAATATCGCCGTCAGCTCAGCCCAAACAGCCCAGGTATTCGGCATTGAACCCCGTGTGGCTATGCTCTCCTATTCCACAGGAGCATCAGGCAAAGGCGCGGACGTTGACCTTGTCCTCGACGCCACTAAACTGGCTCAGGAAATGGCTCCAGAAATGGCCATTGAAGGCCCCCTGCAATATGACGCCGCCATTGACGCGGAAGTCGCTAAAACAAAAATGCCCGATAGTAAGGTCGCTGGAAAAGCCACTGTCTTTATTTTCCCCGACCTCAACACAGGCAACAACACTTACAAAGCTGTACAACGTGCCGCCAACGCCGTTGCCATCGGGCCCGTCCTGCAAGGACTCAATAAGCCTGTAAACGACCTCTCCCGCGGTTGCACAGTTCCCGATATTATTAATACAGTAGCCATTACGGCAATTCAGGCCCAAGCAGAAAAAAACCTGCAATAACTGTATGACACCCCCGAGCGGCACTTCTGTCTATCCCTAGAGAGAAGTGCCTGCCTTTGTATAACCCTAAAGACTATAAAGGTTTTATATATGAATATTCTTGTCCTTAACTGCGGTAGTTCTTCTTTTAAATATCAACTCATTGACATGGATACCAAGCAAGCCCTGTGCTCTGGCCTTGTTGAGCGCATCGGCGAAGAAGTGGGCCGTCTTGTTCATAAAAAAGCTCCCGACACCTCAAGTGAAGCCAAACATACCCTTAACCAGCCTTTCCCTGACCATACCGTTGGCATGGGCGCTGTTATGGAACTTCTCGTCGATAAAGAATGGGGCGTAATCGATAATTTGAATGAAATTCACGCCGTTGGTCACCGTGTTGTTCAGGGTGGAGAAATCTTGCAGGAATCCTGCATTGTTACCGACGAAGTTAAAAAAGGCATCGCCGCTGTTACCCCCCTTGCCCCCCTTCATAACCCCGCCAACCTACAGGGGATTGAAGTGGCTCAGCGCCTGCTTCCCCATGCTCCTTCCGTGGCGGTATTCGATACCGAATTCCACTCCACCATGCCCGCCGAAGCCTATATGTACGCTATCCCCTATGAGCTGTATGAAGAATTGCATATTCGCCGCTATGGCTTTCACGGCACCTCCCACCGTTTTGTGGCACAAGAAGCCGCCAGAATGCTTGACAAGCCCTTTGAAGAATTCACAGGCATCACCTGTCACCTCGGCAACGGTTGCTCCATCGCCGCCATTAAAAATGGCAAATGCATCGACACCAGCATGGGCATGACCCCCCTCGCCGGTGTTATGATGGGCACCCGCTCCGGCGACGTTGACCCCGCCATTGAAACCTTCATCGCCCAGCAAAAAGACATGACCGCTTGCGAAGTTGACAACCTGATGAACAAAGAGAGCGGACTCAAAGGCATTTGCGGCGCCAGCGATATGCGCGATATTCATAGTGCGGTTGAAAGCGGCGACCACAAGGCCCGTCTGGCCCTCGATATGTTCTGCTACAGAATTCTCAAGTACATCGGTTCTTACTACACCGTTTTGGGTAACGCGGACGCTGTTATTTTCACAGCAGGTATCGGCGAAAACGATGAAATCGTTCGCGCCCAAGTCTGCTCACGCCTTACGGCCATGGGCATTGTCCTCAACCTTGAGGAAAACAACCTTCGCAAAGGCGAGCCCCGCGTTATCAGCGCGCCTGAAAGCAAAATCCCCGTTATGGTTATTCCAACCAACGAAGAACTTGCCATTGCCCTCGCCACAGAGAAGCTCGTTAACTAAAAAAACCAGCTAACAACTCAAATTCATTACACAAAAAGTCTTCTTGCCAGAGAAGGCTTTTTGTGTAATCTTTATTCTGGACAAAAGAGGTCTGCTTTAACATTCTGTTTGAAAGTACGATTTTCCTATTTGCCATTTAGGGCAAATAGCCGATAGTTCCCCATTACAATTCCACAGTCATCCATGCACATTCCTATGTAGCATGGTTTTTTTTATTCCCTCTAAACTGGAGATTCTATGGAAACTTGGACCCAAATTTACGCGCCCTTTGGCGGTGAAATTGTATCGGCCCTTATCGCAGGCATCCCCCTTTATTTACTTTTTTATATGCTAGCGGTCAGACGTTCCGCAGGACACTATGCGGCGCTTCTGGGAACATCGGCAGCGGTTATCCTCGCCATTGCGGTCTGGGGCATGCCCGTAGGGTTGGCCCTCAACGCAACTCTTTTTGGCGCGGCCTTTGGTCTCTTTCCTATTATCTGGATTGTTATCACGGCTGTCTGGGTATACAATATGACCGTTGAATCGGGCGAATTTGAAATCCTGAAAGATTCCCTCTCTCGGCTCACCGACGACAGGCGCCTGCAAGCTATTTTCATCGCCTTCGCCTTTGGCTCCTTCATTGAAGGTACCGCAGGTTTTGGTACCCCCGTTGCCATCACCGCCGCCATGCTGGTTGGCCTTGGCTTTAACCCCCTCTACGCCGCTGGAATCTGCCTTATCGCCAACACAGCCCCTGTGGCCTTTGGCGCCATCGGAATTCCTATCTCCGTAGCCGCCAGCGTCAGTGGCCTTGAGGTGCAACACATCAGCTCCATTGTTGGTCGTCAGCTTCCCTTTTTGTCCATCATCGTACCCCTCTGGGTCTGCGTGACCATGTGCGGTTTTAAACGCTCCATGGAGGTCTGGCCTGCCCTTGCCGTGGCTGGCCTTTGCTTTGCCGGAGCCCAGTTTGGCTTTTCCAACTTCCACGGGCCCTACCTGCCCGACATTATGTCCGCCATCATTACCATTATCGGCCTCGTTGTGCTCTTGCGCTTCTGGAAGCCCAAAACCACCTGGCATTTCCCTGAGGAACCTGAGCGCGCTCCCCTGGGCGACCCTAAGTACTCCGCAAGCGAGATTATTCGTGCCTGGAGTCCTTACATTATTCTGGCTGTCGCTGTATTCTTCTGGGGTCTTGAAGGCTTCAAAGCCCAGCTCGACTCCCTCTTTAGCATGAAACTTCAGTGGGCTGGCCTGCATAACCTTGTTATGAAAACTGATGCCATGACTGGCGCTGTCTCCCCATACGCGGCTGTATTTAACTTTAACCTCATCTCTGCCGCAGGTACCGCCATTTTCCTCTCTGGCATTCTCTCCTGCCTCATCATGAAAAACTATAGCATCGGACGCGGTCTGCGTTGTTTTGTGAAAACTATTTTCCAACTGCGCTTCCCTATCTTAACCATCGCGACCATCCTCGGCCTTGCCTATGTCATGAACTACTCCGGCATGAGCTCAACCCTTGGACAAGCCTTCACCCATACGGGCGCGCTCTTCCCTTTCTTTGCGCCTATTATTGGTTGGCTCGGTGTTTTCCTTACTGGCTCAGACACTTCCTCAAACGCTCTCTTCAGTGGCCTGCAAAGAACCACTGCGGAAGCTGTTGGTGTTGACCCCAACCTTACCGTTGCGGCTAACTCCTCTGGTGGTGTTACCGGTAAGATGATTTCTCCTCAGTCCATCTCTGTTGCCACCTCCGCCACCAACCTCGTTGGTCAGGAAGGGAACTTGTTCCGCTTTACCTTATGGCACTCCATCTTCATGACCCTTGTGGTGTGTATTATCACCCTCCTTCAAGCCTATCCCCTCAAGTGGATGGTTACCTTTTAATTGACTCATGAAACGCCGAAAACCGTCTTGATGCGGTTTTCGGCGTTGCTTATCTTCACCCTACAATGCGCCGAGGAGTTCATTCCCCCACCTGAAATTTCGCGAAGCTCACTTGCTCCTTCCACCTTTAGCGCCAGTAAACCATTACTCTTTTTTAACGTCCCCTTGGGTCTGACGAATAGGTGCCACAGAAAATCTAAAATATCCGCCTCGTGCTTTGGCAAAAAAAACTCTTTCCATCTGCCGTCGCCGAGTCCAAAAAATAAGCGGCTCTTTCTGCTGTGTATAACGCCTCCCCAGCGGCATAGAAGGGGAAATATTTCCCTCAAAACAAGGGTTTTAGCCTTGCCAAGCTGGGCGACATATCGTATATGTAGATGTATGCATAGATGTATACATAAAGCACTGGGAACCAAGCTCATGGCTCATCTATCTCTCTTCCCAGTTGCCTTATGAGTCGTTTTCGGGTGTCCTGAGTCGAGGCATTCGACCAGACTTTATGCAACAATCTCTCCCTTAGGGAACTTATATATATGAAAAGAATAGCACCTTCCACTTATCAAAGCACGGCGACGTCCCCCTACAACACCCCGCTCCAAGAAAGAAACATCATGACGGCGTGGTTGGTTTTCCTTCACTATGTGCAATACGTTCGTCTCATGTCACACGAGGCGAGCCGAGTCGCTTTATATGACCGTTGTACGGAACACACCAAGGATTCCGAAACTTCACACGAGAGCTAAAACAGCCGTATATAGGATGTGATGTATACAACATAAGTTTTTCTGTCTCCCTACGGGGATAACCTGTAACGTTTTTTCTACACAATAGCGCTGGCGTTTCGCTCCCACAAACGCAACCCCTCAATTATCAGTGCTCTCATGCAGCTGAATGATATATATGGCAACCCTCAACTTTGTATTTCTGGACAGAACTTTATTTGTTCAGTAAATATAAAGTTGAGGGGAAACAAAGAGCCCCAACACGTATCGAAGATTTATCTCAAAAGGTAACCACAGTGGGAATTGCAAACACACACCTTGCTCAACCCCCGGTAATCTCATTCTCAACACTCCCTAAGCGCGCTCCTGTTCCTGCGGTAGACTCCCTCGCGAAGGCAAAGAGTATCTGAAAGTATACATGCCCTCACCACCGGTGATGAAAAGGAACCTTGGCACTAGGCTCCAACCCCCATGGTCTGAAACACCGCTCCCCTGTGAATGGCCAGCTCAGCCCTTCGGCGTAGACGGCAGACCCATGGGGGCAGTCTTGGCGGTGATGAATCCAAGTGAGTAAGACGGATATACCCGAGCATACTAAGGTATATCAGGGAGCCTAAGACCTGAGCCCCCTCAGTCAGTTACCGAGTTTATTACACAGTCGATATATCTCAACTTACAATGACAAAACCACCCATCTGGGCAAGTCGTCAAAACGAGAGAGAACATCACCATAGGCTCACTTAAACGTGGAAGAGCATACCCTTTATAAGGCCTGATCCGCACGGCGAAACCATGGAAAAAACAACCTTACCAGCAACACCGTTGCAACAAGTTGCCTACGAAATCATAAAAAAGCGCATTATCACCCTTGAATATGCGCCGGGTGAACTATTAAACACCGTTGACCTTCAGGACGACCTTGGCGTGAGCCGAACACCTATTCGTGAGGCTCTCGGACGGCTGGAGCAAGAAAATCTTGTGCATTCCTATCCCAAAAAAGGCTTCGCCGTGTCAGGGGTGAACCTAGCCACCATTACAACGGTCTATGAAGCGCGACTTCTGATTGAACCTTTCATTGTTCAACACTACGGCTCCCTCGCCGATAAAAAAGCCCTTACCGTCATGCACGGGCACTTTCTCGAAGGCATGACCGCCACCGAGCACGATGTCCAGCTTCATATGGACTATGACGACACCTTTCATGCCCTGCTCCGCGCCGCCTGCCCCAACATTTATTTATCGCAAGTTTTAGACAATATAGAGGCCCAAGCCCAACGGGTCCGTATAATTTCAGGCTATTTCGGCCTAAAACTCCAAAAGCTCTGCCGCGAACACGTGGAGCTGACGGAGGCCATCATTGATGACCAGCTCGATAGGGCCGCAAGCCTGATGACAGCTCACCTGATTAACGCTCGCAAAAACGCCTTTTTGGCTCCGGCGCTAACAGGGAATACATAACCCTCATGCTTTCGAGCATGACATCATCAAAAGTGACCCTGCTGATTTTGTAGCTCGTCGCTCAAATGAAAATCACTTAGTACGAGGAGACTAGAATGAAATTAAGTCCTGCCCTTAAAGAAGAATTTGTAAAGATTCTCGGTAAAGACAACGTAATGACCGAAGAAGCCGACTGTCATGCCTACGCATACGACGCCGCTGTGCTTCAGCCTGTTGTCCCCGTGGCTGTGTTCCGCCCCACCACCAAAGAACAGCTGGGATTAACCGTCAAGTTAGCCTATGAAAACGATTTTCCCATCACGGTTCGCGGTTCTGGAACCAACCTTTCCGGCGCCACAATCCCCGAAAAAGGCAACGGTGTTGTTATTTTAACCAACGCCCTCAACAAGATTCTTGAAATCAACCACGAAGACCTCTATGCCGTTGTTCAGCCCGGTGTTATCACGGCTGAATTTGCCTCAAAGATGGCCGCCGAAGGTCTTCTTTATCCCCCAGATCCCGGTTCTCAGGCCGTTTCAACCATCGGCGGTAACATCGCTTGTAACGCCGGAGGACTTCGGGCGCTCAAATACGGCGTAACCAAAGACTATGTCATGGGTATGGAAATCTTCGACTATCAGGGTAATCTTGTAAAAAGCGGCTCACGCACGGTGAAATGCGTTACAGGCTACAACCTGCCCGGTCTCATGGTTTCTTCCGAAGGCACCTTGGGCGTCTTTGCCGAAATAGTCCTCAAGCTCGTTCCTCCTCCAAAGGCATCTCAGGCGATGCTCGCCACCTTTGACGATATCAACAAGGCCTCCGAAGCCGTAGCAGGCATTATTTCCGCTCACATCGTACCCTGCACCCTCGAAATCATGGACAAGCAGTGCATTAAGTATGTTGAAGACTTCACCAAAGCTGGCCTCCCCACCGACGCCGAAGCCATTCTGCTTATCGAAGTAGACGGCGGACACGTTATGCAGGTAGAAGACGACGCCAACGATGTTATGGAAGTCTGCAAAAAATGTGGCGCCACCAGCATCAACAAAGCCCAGAACGCCGAAGAGAAATTCAAAATCTGGGAAGCTCGCCGTAACGCTCTGCCTGCCCTCGCCCGCGCTCGTCCCACAACGGTTCTGGAAGACGCCACCGTTCCCCGTTCCCAAATCCCCGCCATGGTGGCCGCCATTAACGAAATCGGCAAAAAATACTCCCTCAACATCGGAACCTTCGGGCACGCTGGCGACGGGAACCTTCACCCCACCATCTTGTGCGACCGCCGCGATAAAGAAGAGTTTAAACGTGTCGAAGCCGCCGTTGATGAGATTTTTGACGTCGCCATTAAGCTCAAGGGAACCCTTTCTGGCGAACACGGCATTGGCATGGCTAAAGCCAAGTGGATGGCCAAGGAAACCAACCAGGCGACCATTGATTTTTCAAAGAACCTGCGTAGAGCCCTTGACCCCAAGTATCTCTTCAACCCCAGTAAAAAAATCGTATAAGGGAGAGAAACTATGGCTTCTGTTACCGAACTGGCAACCATGCTCCAAGAGCTTGACGACAACCTCGTCTCGTGCATGCGTTGCGGCTTATGTCAATCCGTTTGTCCTGTCTATGGCGCAACTCTCAAAGAGGGCGACGTGGCCCGTGGAAAAATTGCCCTCCTTGAAGACCTCGCCAACGAGATGATTAAAGACCCCGAGGGAGTGAACGAAAAACTCAATCGATGTCTGCTCTGTGGCTCCTGCGAGGCCAACTGCTCTTCGGGCGTGCATTGTATGGATATTTTCCTCAAAGCCCGTACTATTATCGCGGAATACATGGGCTTTAGTCCCATTAAAAAGGCTATTTTCCGCGGTATGTTGCAACACCCCAAGGTATTCAACGCCCTCATGAGCGTTGGTTCTAAAACCCAGGGGCTGTTCCTCAAAGACGCCAGCAATGTGGTCGGAACCTCCTGCTCAGGCATTCTATCCCCCCTCATTGGTGATAGACACTTTGCCAAGCTGGCCAAAACGCCCTTTCATAGCGAAGTCCCCAGCATGGACACTCCGGCGGGCAAAAGCGGACTCAAAGTCGCCTTTTTCCCCGGTTGTGTATCGGACAAAATGCTCACCAACCTTCCCAAAGCTTGCATGAAAGTTTTTGAGCATCACGGTGTGGGTGTTTTTATCCCCCCCCACCAGTCTTGCTGTGGTATCCCCGCCCTCGCCTCCGGCGATAAAAAGGCCTACGATAAACTGGTCGCCCGTAATATGGAACTGTTCACCTCAGGGCAGTTTGATTATCTCATTACCCCTTGCGCCACCTGCACAGCGACCATTAAAGAGATTTGGCCCGAGCTTATGGCTGGCTACCCTGCCGACCTTCAGCAAAAAATAACCGCCCTCCACGACAAGGTCATGGATATTTCCGCCTTTGTGGTGGATGTCCTTAAAGTGGACATGGCCGAAGAAGGAAAAACCGCAGAAAACGCCAAAACCATCACCTATCACGATCCCTGTCACTTGAGTAAATCGTTAGGTGTTCGCTCTCAGCCACGCAAGCTCCTTGGCACCAACGCCAACTATACCTTCAAAGAAATGGCCGAAAGCGATCGCTGTTGCGGTTCTGGTGGCAGTTTCACCCTGTATCACTATGACCTCTCCAAAGATATTGGTCAGCGCAAACGGGACAATATTGTGGCCGCCAAAGCGGAAACCGTCGCCACCAGTTGCCCTGCCTGCATGATGCAGCTTATGGACGCCCTTTCGCAAAACAACGACCCCGTCGATGTGCGCCACGTCATTGAAGTGTACGCTG
>CAZYJQ010000015.1:0-33727 GCA_964647835.1 uncultured Desulfovibrio sp.
GCTGTAAGCATAAAAGAACCCCCAGCATAGCTGGGGGTTTTCATTTACAAAAAAGAGGCCCACCATGGGGCCTCTTAAGTAGAAATAACGGTTTTCACATTCGGACTATAAGGAACGAAATAATACTTCGGCTTAGGATAAAATTTCGACGTTTTTCTCATTCAGAACGGTTTCTAGGGTAATATTACGAAGTTCCTCAGCTAGGACATCAATAATTCTCTGCCAGGTATCGCGCATTAAACAGTCCCCCATCCGAGGGCAATCGTTACAGGCTTCACTACTTTCACTACAGCAGTCGAGTATGGCAATGCCGCCTTCCATAAGATTAATAATCTCATACAAGGTAATCTCAACAGGCGCTTTGGCTAAGAAATGGCCGCCTGTGGCTCCGCGTCGGCTCTTGGTTAAGCCGGCCTTACGCAGGGGTTTTAAAATTTGCTCAACAAATAACGGTGTTATTCCTGTGCGTTCCGCCAAGACAGCAGCCGATGTAGGGGTTTCAGAATCGCACTGAGCCAGTTCCAATAAAATTCGAACCGCATACCGTGACCGGGCAGAAAGGCGCATATTTTACTCCCAAGACCATGCTTTTATAAAGGATTTTTCACAAGCTTATGGTTATACATTAAAGCAATAGATATACCGTTCTTTATATCTATCTTAAAAAATCTCAGTTGACAACAACGCCTCTTTCCTCCTACAAATCCATAAACACTCTCTAAGGCACCAATACCGCTATGCAAACTCACCTACCAAATCATATTATCGGCAAAGACGAAGCCATTGAGCGCGTTGGTGATGCTGATATTTATCGTGAAATTGCCCATCTTTTTAGCGAAAATCTCACAAACTATATGGCTCAACTTGACAGCGCCATGAGTGAAAAAGACTACCCAACCGTAAAGCGCCTAACCCACTCCATTAAAAGCAACTGCGCCACCGTTGGCGCCGATGGGCTGCGGGCATTTTTTGCCTCCATGGAACAAGCCGCCAATGAAAATCTTGAGGCAGAGCTGACTACGCTCCTCCCCCAGGCCCTCACCCTCCTTTCAGAACTACGCCAAAACCTCGCCAGCCTGTAACAAACAGGCTGTCCTTACAGCCAGTCACAGCCCTTAGTAGAAGCAAGGGCTTTATAAAATTGACATTCCATACCATAGACTTTGCATGACTTTTCAGATATTATGTTTGATTGTTTATTCATATCTTAAACGGTTATCGCTTGCTTGAAGCGGTGGTATCTTTTGTATTTTTGAGGACTACATGCCCAATCTGGAACATATTCGAAATTTTAGCATTATCGCTCATATCGACCATGGTAAATCAACTCTGGCTGACAGAATCCTCGATTTGTCAGGGCTTGTCGGTGAACGAGACAGGCGCTCGCAGTACCTGGATAGGATGGAGCTCGAGCGCGAGCGAGGCATTACTATCAAGGCGCAAACCGTGCGTATTCCCTACACCACGAGCGATGGCGAAAAATATATTTTAAACCTTATTGATACACCCGGACACGTTGACTTTAACTATGAGGTTTCTCGCTCTTTGGCCGCCTGTGAAGGCGCTCTTTTGGTTGTCGACGCCACCCAAGGCGTAGAAGCGCAAACCCTCGCCAACGTTTATCTCGCCCTTGACCACAACCACGAAATTATTCCGGTTCTCAATAAAATTGACCTTGCCAGTGCCGACCCCGACAGAGTTATTCAAGAAATTGAAGAGGGCATTGGTCTTGATTGCACTGACGCCCTGACCGTCAGCGCAAAAACAGGCGTAGGTGTTGATAAAGTTCTTGAAGCCATTGTTAAAAGACTTCCCCACCCTCAAGGCAACCTTAACGCCCCCTTAAAAGCCCTTATTTTTGACTCATGGTATGACCCCTATCTGGGCGTCGTTGTGCTATTCAAAGTCGAAGACGGAGTCATAAAAAAAGGTGACCTCATCAAGCTTTTCGCCACCAATGTGGAATATGAAGTATTGCGTCTTGGGGTCTTTTCACCTGATGCCATAGATATCGAGACCCTTTCGGCAGGAGAAGTGGGCTTTCTTTGCGCAAATATTAAAACCTTGAGCGACGCTCAGGTGGGCGACACCATCACCTTGGCTAAAAACCCCGCTGACTCAGCCATTGAAGGGTTTAAGGAAGTTAAGGCCATGGTTTTTTGCGGCCTCTACCCCACTGATAACGGTGATTATGAAGATTTAAAATACGCCCTTGAAAAACTCCAATTAAACGACGCGGCTTTTTCTTACGAACCAGAAACGTCCCAAGCCTTAGGCTTTGGTTTTCGTTGTGGCTTCCTCGGTCTCTTGCATATGGAAATCATTCAAGAGCGCCTTGAACGCGAATTTCAAATTGAACTCATCGCAACGGCCCCGTCGGTTATTTATGAAGTCATTACCACCGATGGCAACCTCTCCCATGTGGATAACCCCGCCAAACTTCCCGACCCCGCCAAGGTGCAATCATTTAAAGAACCCTTTGTGCGCATGGAGATTCACGTTCCCGATGAGTTCGTGGGGAACGTTTTTAAATTGTGCGAAGAAAAGCGTGGCAAACAGGTCGATATGCGCTACCTTACTTCCAACAGAGTCATTATTACTTATGAGCTCCCCTTCGCTGAAATTGTATATGACTTTTTCGACCGCCTTAAATCCATGACCAAAGGTTACGCCTCCATGGATTATGAATTTATCGAATACCGAGAAGCCAATCTCGTGCGTCTTGATATGATGATTAACGGCGATCCCGTTGACGCTCTGGCTGTCATTGTTCACCGTGACAAAGCCTACCATATGGGGCGAACCATTGCCCTCAAGCTCAAGCGCACCATTCCAAGACAGCTTTTTGAAGTTGTCATTCAAGCATCCATCGGCAACAAAGTAATAGCCAGAGAACGAAACGCCCCCTTGGGTAAAAACGTTATCGCCAAGTGTTATGGCGGCGACATTTCTCGAAAACGAAAACTACTGGAAAAGCAAAAAGAAGGCAAAAAGCGCATGAAACGCATGGGGAACGTCGAACTTCCCCAAGAAGCTTTTTTGGCAGCCCTCAAAGCAGGAGACGACTAGTGAACGACCTCTATACAACCCCCATGCAGACATTCCTTGATTTTATCAAAGTCATAGCTTGCGCCCTTTTTATCGCACTTATCATCAGAAGTTTCATCGTTCAGCCCTACTACATCCCTTCGGGCTCCATGCTGAATACCCTACACATCGGCGACCGCCTCTTTGTGACTAAGTTCAGCTATGGCATCCATATCCCTTTCATCAACAAAGAAATTATCGATATGGGACAACCTGAAAAGGGCGATATTATTGTTTTCCCCTTTCCCAAAGATCCCAGCATCGATTTTGTTAAAAGGGTTGTAGCCACTCCCGGCGACGTTGTTGAAATTCGCAATAAACAGTTTTATAGAAACGGCAAAGCTGTTGAAGAAACCTATATTATCCACAGCGACCCCCTTATTATTAACTCCCACCGCGACAACTTTGGCCCCGTTACCGTCCCCGAGGGACAGGTTTTTGTCATGGGTGATAACCGCGACAACTCGCGCGATTCACGTGAATGGGGCATGGTCGAGAAAAAAACCATCCGTGGTAAAGCCTGGGTTATCTTCTGGTCGAGCAAAAGCCTTTTTGATATCCATTGGGACAGGGTTGGAAACCTTTTGAACTAGTCCGCGCGGAGCTTGGGACAATCCTATGCTCACCCTTCGTTGATAGCAGACCAATAAACGGATTAAAACGCTTTAGTAAATTGGTTAACAATGTGATTAGTCAAGTATTACGCACTCTTTATGGCAGCCTCTGGAAGGCTGCCATACCTATTTTACAGCGCCATAAACGCTTAAAAGTTGGCTTTGACCAACGCCTTGTCCCCCCCTCTTGGCCAGGGAAGACTTTTCCCGACTCCTCATCTCCTCTTTTTTGGATTCAAGCGGCCTCAGGCGGCGAAGCAACCCTTCTTTTCCCCCTTATTGAGGCCCTGAACGATGGTTACGCCAAAACTCACTCCCTCTCTTCGCCCCCTCGTTTTCTTTGCACCACTTGCACAGAACAAGGAATGAACATTATCCAAAAAGGATTCTCCCTCCTTCCTGAAACATTGCTCAAAAACTGCGTGGCCGCCTACTTCCCCCTCGATTCGCCATCGATTATGCAAAAGGCCATTCAACAGGCGCGCCCCAGTATGGTGCTCCTTCTGGAAACCGAACTTTGGCCCGGGCTTTTACACGAGCTTAAAAAGGCAGAAATTCCCTATTGTATTGTTAACGCTCGCATGACGGCAAAAACGTCTCGTACCTATAAAAAAGTACGCTTTTTTTTTACAAGCCACCGCCCTTGCCTCATTAGCGCCACAACGGCAGAAAACGCTTTTCGTTTTGACGAAGTTTTTGGCATGGGCCAATTAGCTGATTCACCTCAGCCAACAAAAACAGCCGTAACGACTGGAACGGCTGAGACGACCAAGCCCATCACGATAACAACCGCAACCGAAGCAACCGACATTGCTGAGGCAGCCCCAACTTCCCCAGTCTCCCCAATAGCCCTAGTAACCGAGGTTGCCAAACCAGCCCATATAGCCACTGCCCCCAAGGTAGTCATAACCCCGAATATTAAGTTCGATATCATCCACCAGCAGCTCGACCAACCTACCAAGCACCCCCCTGCTGGCTATGAAACTCTTTGTCACTACCTCTCCACTGCCCGTCACCCCCAAACGCCTGCGTCCCCTCTGCAGGCGCCCCCCCTTCCCCCTTGCATCGCCATGGCATCCGTAAGGGAAGAAGAAGAGGAAAGCGTGGGGTCTATTATTCAAAATATTTGTCTCCATAGCGTCCAAGACATATCTGCCCTGTGCCTTTTGGCTCCTCGCCACTTGCACCGCCTTCAATACTGGCGCGATTTTTTGGAAAAATCCGACATCCCCTTTGCGCTCAAATCGCACATTGAGCTGAATCTACCTGCCCTTGCTCAGCGTCCTTGCGCCGCAAATTATAAAGCAAAGCAACATAACAACGCACCCCCTATGGCTGACAGCTCTTGCATGGCAAACCCCACGAATACTCCCCCCACAAAGCAAGGACAACGCCCCCATCAAGTCTCATCTCCAATGCGTGTCTCCGAGGGTTTGAAGTGTATTTTATGGGATACCTTTGGTGAGTTAGATCTTCTTTATGCCCTTGCCGATGTGGCCTTTGTTGGGGGAAGCCTCGCCCCGCTGGGAGGCCAAAATTTCCTGGAGCCTTTGGCTCAGGGAACGCCAACCGTCATCGGCCCTTTCTGGTCAAATTTTTCTTGGGTTGGAGAAGAGCTTTTCGCACAAAAAATCCTTTCGAAAGAATCTAGCCCTGAGGCTGTTGAAAAAAGCCTTCTTAATCAGATTGACCGCCAACTTGCTTATCCCGTCTCTGAATGGTCGAGCAAACGCGCCATATTGAAAAATGAAGTAAGAAACACGCTTTCTCTTGCCATCCTCGCCAATACGGGAGGCAGTAAGCTCACAGCAGAACACGTTTTTTCTATTCTTCCCTAGACGAGGCGATTTTTCTAATCCTTTTCTTTTGCTAATCCCTTTACCCTTTTGGTAGAGTGCTGTACTCTTCACCAAACAATATTTTGTGTAATCTACGGGAGTCCTCTAACTATGACCAAACAAGCCCCTTCCAATACAGAAGTAGCCGGCCCTTTCATCAAAGCTACCATTGTTATACTGAGCACCATGGCGGGCATAACAGCCACGGTGGGAAAACCAGCCGTGAAAAAATCGCACCTTGCCCATGGCGACGTAAGCGCTATTGTTGGCGTGACGGGCGACAAGGTTGGTTCCATCGCTGTTTCTTTTAGTAAGGCTTGCGCCACCAGCATCGTTCGAGGAATGCTAGGCGACGATATTCAAGACCTCCTTCAAGATGTGCAAGACGCTGTTGGTGAGATTACCAATATGGTTTCCGGTCAAGCCCGCGCGGGGCTGGCCGAAATGGGCATCACCCTTCAGGGCTCGACCCCCACTGTAGTGCTCGGGGAAAAACATAGTATCAGACACACCGCCAACGCTCCCATTATTGTTATTCCTTTTTCTACCAACGCAGGTGATTTTACTGTAGAATTCTGCCTCCAGTAAGGGTCGCTCTTGTTACCATTACCTAACGTTGCCTAATATTGTCTGGCATGAAACATCCTTAGACCATAGGTATACCATTGTACGCTGTTTTCATGCTGTCTCACGCTCTGTTCACATTGGGAATAGCCTTCCCATAAGCTCCCCTCAAAACAACGCCGATAAGATACAGACAAAGCCAGTTTTTCTTTATGAAAAACTGGCTTTTTTCTATGGGATAACGGGCACGACTGCAAAGGGGCCGAATTCTACAAGCTATAGGCTAAGTAACGAGATTAAAAAGGCTCCCCGTCATTTCATCTATGCCCCTTATGACAGCGGCATTGGCGCTGTAAGTATTCTCAGCGACCACAAGGTTAGAAAACTCCCGTGGCAGGTCAACATTACTTCCCTCGGCATGGGTTTTAAATAAAGGCTCGGTATATTCACGGGTGGCGGCCTTATCCCAAGTAGCCAGGGTTTCCCCATACTCATTTTTTCCAGAATACTGTCGCCCAAGAATCTCTTGCGCGTTAACCTGGTCATGGATTTGTTCTGGACGGGCGTTAGCGGCTGTTACCGCGTCATAACTGATATGATCAACAATGGCGGGGCCGGGAGAATAATCACGTCTGACACGGGCAATCTGAACGCCTATATCACCGGGGCCACTCTCAAGATCAACCTGATAAGCTTTGAAGCCAGTTGTATTCACATTGGCAATATTATGAGCCGAAGCCTGAACAACGCTATCCATGGACCTAAAGGCCGACAACGTGGGCATATATGACAGCATGGCTCCTCCTTCATCCTGAACAGTCATTTAAAAGCGCTGTTTCAAGGCATCTTTCAATTGATTTGGAGTAACAAGGTCACGCACAACTAAGGGAGAAGAACTCTCATCGCCCTTAGGAAAGAGAACGAGCACAGGAATACTTTTACTGCCAACAGCTTCAAGCAAAGCCTCACCCGCAACATTCTCTCGTGTTAAATCTACTCGTATTGTACGCATATCATACTTTGAACGCAAGCGACTCATGCGTTTTTCCCGTAAGGTGGTGTGTTCAAGGGCTTTACAACTTGGGCACCAGTCCGCCGTAAATTGCACCAGAACATTCTCTTTACCCAAAAGAGTATTAAATGACTCCGGTTCAAAATTTTCCCAATGGGGATTTTCTGTCAAACTGAGCTTGCCAAGAAAAACAGCCAGAAAGATGGTACACACAGCGGTCAAACGGGCAGTGTTACGAACCCAAGGTCTGGCTCCAAGGTGTCCTACTTGTCCCCACAGCCACGCGGCGAAGGCAATGGACATAAGCCCTGTCATAAAGGGCAAGACCCAGTTTTCGGGCAATTGAGAGAAAAGATAAACAACGCTCCCCATGAGGAAAAAACCGAGCAACTGTTCGAGGCGCAAGGTCCACGGCCCGGGCTTGGGAAGAAGGTAAACAAGGCGAGGCTTAAAGGCCATGACGCAATAAGGCAGAGCCATCCCTAGGCCGACGCTTAAAATAGTGGCAACCAATTCTTTGAGGGGTTGCTGTAAAGCCCAGCTTAACACCCCCCCCAGTAAGGGGCCGCTGCAAGGAGTCGCCAGCAAAGTCGCCAGCATACCACTGGTAAAGGCTTGCCAATGAGGATTAGCCGAACTGGATGATTTCAAATCCAACATGGGTAAAGTAAATACCCCAAAAAGACTCAATCCTAATAAAAAGAGGATGAGAGCCAAAATGGAAACCACGAGCGGCTCCTGAAAGAGCTGTCCCCAAGCCATTCCGGCAAGGCCAAATAAAACGCTCAAAATGGCAAACCAGGTCATTATGCCTAGGGCAAAAACCAAGCAATGAGCTTTAAAAGCACGCGCCTGCTGGCGTTTATCAGGCATATTACTCACAGCCATCAGGGCGCTAAATTTCAAGCTCAAAACAGGGAGTACACAAGGCATGAGGTTCAGCAAAAGCCCTGCTATGAGCCCAAGTATAATGGCGCTTCCCAAGCTATTGACCTCAAGACCCGGCTGAAAATATTCAGGGGTTATAAAATCATAGGCTGGGGCTGCTGGAGTTGCGGTATTCATGGGGATAAACAAAGAGGATAAAGGTTCACCACTTGAACCTTGCGCCACATCGCCCTGCCCAGCCACCGTTTCTTTTATGATAAGAGACGAAGCCTCAAAGCCCTGAAGGGCCGATGGGCTAAAGTGCTCAAGGGCATCTTGGACGCCATAGTTCACACCGACCTTTTCGTCAAAAGGCAAGCAGTTGTCGGCAGAACAGAGCAAACCTGAAACATGAATATCAAAATTAAAATCAGCTGATTTGTCGGAAAGTTCAACAAAAAACGTCGGAGAGGCAGAGTAAATTTGCAATTCATCAGCATCATCTTGGGTAGCGAAAGAAGAGTGACGTTTTAAAATCGGTGGCGGAACATGAAGAATAAATTCGCCTAAGCTATCTTTGTCTTCTGGACTCACAGCGGAGGCATACACTTGGGTGGGTAACCCCATACTGCTCTCCTGAGGCCCATACACATAATGTCCCTCAGGCAGATTCAGTGCAACCTCAACAAATAACTTGGCTGGGTCACCCTCGGCCAAACGAGAAACCGTTGAGATAAGCGATACAGCCCCATCCTCAACCATAGAAGATGATGAGGAACTCGTAGCTGACACCAAAGGTGAGGCAAAGTCAGCAGAAGCGCCGGTAGAAGAAGCCTCTCCAGCAAAAGCGTTCTGAGAATCCAAATGAGCAGTAAAAGGCTGGAGGAGAATCAGAAAAACAATACATAATAAACAACGTATTTTTTTCATAGAAGGTCTCGATATAGGGTAGGAATACATAATAAGGTAGGCACCTCAAGCCCCCCCAACAAGAAAAGGTAAAGGAGCGGTCTGAAGGCATAACACAGTAAGTGAGAAATTTCGCGTTTATGGGCCAGTTGTGTCGCCTAGCAAAATAAATTTTCCAGGTCACAATGATGACGACATCAGTATTAAAATACCTCTAACAAGAGCAAAAGTGAAACAGTAATTCGCTTCATTTTTGGGAGCCCATTGGTATCTCGTTTCAGCAAGCCCTACAGTCAAAGCAAGCAAAAAAAGTTGTGCCACAAGCGTATAAGCTTCACGATGAGCAAGTAACCAAACTTACCCTACAAGTGTTTTTCCTTCAACCTAAATATCATACTAAAACGATATGATATGAAAGAGCCTTCACTTAGGGAGCAAGATTTTCTACCGTTGGATTATGTGGAGAGCAGAAGGGTATCAAGAGGAGTGAAAACACCGGCAACGGAGAAAGTGGCTTTATGCCACTCGCACTGCACTGAAAAAACCATTGTAGAATTTAAAAAAAGCACCGTTTCCGGTGCTTTTTCTTAGAGCCAGTTAAAGTAGTCTTTCCACGACCCTTCACGTGTTTCGCGAGTCGATTCAGACATAGTTTCCCTTTCTTTCACAAAGGTATCGCTCGCTTTTATGCGGGCGTGTTCATGAATTTTGGGAACATCGGGGAAGTTATCCAAGATATATTGGTAGCGGATAAGCGCGGAACCATATTTACCCATACGGTAATAAAAGTCGCCATAATAAAGTTCATGCTCAGCCATAATCTCACGGCAAAGTTGCATCTTTTCAGCAGAAGAACTGGCATATTCAGTTCCGGGGTAGCTTTCTGCCAACCGCTGAAAATAGAAATACGCTTCTTCGATGGGCTGTGTGGGCCTGTCAATGGAAGGATATCCATTAACGTTAGCCATGGCGATATGATAAAGAACATAGGGTATGGCTTCATGTCCAGGATGCATGGACTCAAATTCCTTATAGGCCTCCACGGCATCGCCCCAATCTTCGTTCAAATAGTAGCAATCGCCCAAGGACAGTTCTGCTTCAACGGCATAAGGACTGAAAGGGAAGTTGTCCCGAAGTTTGGTATAGTACCCGGCGGCAGAAGCGTAGTTTTTATCTCGCATGGCGTCATTGCCTGCTTCAAACAGCTCTTGAGCCGTATCTTCAGGAGGGGGAAGATAAAAATAGTCAATGATACCACAGCCGGAAAGCATAGTAACCAGAACGAAGACACCAGCAAATTGCACCAAAGATTTATACATGCGCTTGTTCCAAAAATCGATATGCAGAGTTAGCGGCGGTTGCTCCGTCACCGGTGGCCGTGACAACCTGCCTACAAAATTTAGACCGAATATCGCCAGCGGCGAACACACCGGGAATATTGGTCAACATTTCACCATCAGTAAGAATAAACCCGTCCTTATCGACCTTAAGGTCTTGTGACCAAAAGCCGCCGGAGGGAAGAAAACCAATAAAGACAAAAAGACAATCCATGGGCAAAGTTTTTTCTTCGCCAGAAACCACGTGTTTTGTGGTGACGCTTTCAAGAAATTCGCCACCATTAAGCGCCACAGGCACTTCAGACAATTCAAGAGTAATATTAGGGGTATTGCGCACACGGTCAACCACAGTTTTATCGGCTCGTAAGCCCTCTCTTCGGTGAATAATGTGAACGTGCGATACGATGCGGGCAAGATAAAGAGCTTCCTCAAGGGCAGAGTTTCCACCACCCACCACTCCAACAACCTTGCCACGATAAAATTGTCCATCACACACGGCGCAATGGGAAACACCCTTGCCCAAAAAACGAGCTTCGTCTTCCAGGCCTAGCTTACGATACACCACTCCAGAGGCTAATATAACCGTTTTAGCCTCATAAGTAGTCTCCCCGACGGTGACAGTTTTCACATCGCCAGAAAAATCGACCTTACTAACACCACCACGAATCCGTGTGATAGTATCAAATGGAGCTATTTGCGCTTCCATGGCGTCAACAAGTTCATAACCACGAACGGGTTGAGCGAACCCCGGATAGTTTTCGAGCTCGGCAGTTTGCAAAACAAGCCCGCCAAGGGTTTCTTTTTCCACAAGGGCAACGGAAACGCCAAAACGGGCAAGATACAGGGCCGCTGTTATACCAGCAGGCCCCGCACCGATAATGATGGAATCAAAAGCCATTAGGCTAATGCCTTTTTGTTCAGAAAATCAGCAAGGGCTTCTTTGGAAGAAGCGCCAGTGAGCTGGTCTACAAGCTTGCCGTCTTTAAAAAGCATAAGGGTAGGAATAGCGCGAATGCCATACTGCCCTGGAGAAGCAGGGTTTTCATCAACGTTAATCTTCGCGATATTTACTTTACCGGCGAACTCACCTGCGAGATCGTCAATGATGGGGGACAAGGCGCGGCAAGGGCTGCACCACGGGGCCCAAAAATCGACAAGAACAGGGAGGTCAGACTTCAAAACTTCAGCTTCAAAAGTGCCATCAGTAACATGCTTTACAGACATTATATGCTCCTTACAAATAGTATTCATCTGGGAAAACAGACGAGTTGTAATAAAAGACTATACAAAAACTTCACCCTACTGGCAAACAATAATGCCTTCGGTGTGATGTTCTAAAACAAAAATTCAAGGCCTGTCAGAAGGTCGAGCTAGATTTAGTATGACAAGGCATGACCAGACACTCAGGCGCCAACCGTTCAGGGGCTGGCTCAGCACGCAATCAACAGTACTTAGGCGTACCGGAGTGCTCACGCTCCCTTCTTATGAAGCCATTAGAGCCTTGAGTCAACATAAATCATATCATCGGGAATGGCCTTGCCACGAGGGATGGCCTCAAAGCCAAGGTTATGCTCATAGCCCATAGCAAAAAGTTTCGCCCCAAGGTAGGCGACCATAACCGCGTTATCCGCGCAATACCTAGCGCGAGGCGCGAAAAATTCAAGGTTGTTTTTGTCTGCCAAATCAGCCATGGCGGCCCGTAAAAAACTATTGGCAGCGACCCCGCCTGCGAGAATAAGAGAGGTGATACCCACTAGCTCAGATAAGGCCTTCGCGGTCTTAGCCGTCAGGGTATCCACCACAGCGCTCGTATAAGAAGCGCAAACATCATAAATATCCTGCTCTTCGCCATGAGGAAGAGTCAACAGACCCGAGAGCGGATTAAAGCTTATCTTGCTGGGTTGATGGCGGTTTACATATTGGTACATAGCCGTTTTAAGTCCGCTAAAACTAAAATCGAGGGAATCGTTGTCCAAATAAGGGCGCGGGAACAGTTTGGTGTCACTCAGGCCCTTACGGCTCAGTTCGTCCATATGGCACCCTGCCGGATAAGGAAGGCCCAGCATTTTTCCTGCTTTATCAAAAGCTTCGCCGGCAGCGTCATCGAGGGTTCGCCCTAAAACAGTAACTTCCCTGTGACTCTCAATCCTATACAAATGGGTGTGGCCGCCAGAAACAAGAAGCCCCAAGGCAGGGAACTTCACCGAATGCTCAAGGGCGCTAACCAAAAGATGAGCATGTAAATGATCCACACCGATAATAGGAATGCCCTGCCCCAAGGCAAAGGCCTTTGCAAAGGAAACGCCCACCAAAAGACTCCCCAAAAGCCCAGGGCCACGGGTTACCGCAACGAGTTCGACATCTTCAGGTCTAAGGCCACTCTCTTCAAAGGCTTGACGGCACAAAGAGCCAATATGTTTGGCGTGTTCGCGCGAGGCCACTTCGGGCACCACTCCCCCAAAAAGAGCATGGAGTTTGACCTGAGAACTTGCGACCTCAGCAAGAACAGTAGCGCCGTCAACCAGCGCCACACATGTATCATCGCATGAACTTTCAATACCTAAGCAAATCATAGTCAATACTAAGAATCTGTCTTGCCACAGACCGCTTTAGCGGAGCATCTCAACCGCGTGCTCAACATGCTGCGCCGAGCCAATAAACAAAGGTACACGCTGATGAAGTTCTGATGGTTCGATATCGAGGATACGCCGTTTTCCGTCGCTGGCCTGACCGCTCGCCTGTTCAGCCACAAAGGCCAACGGCGCCGCTTCGCACATGAGGCGCAATTTACCGTTTGGCATATGCGGCGACTTACTGTCGGCTGGATACATAAAAATACCGCCATACAGCAAAGTACGATGAAAGTCGGCGACCAAAGACCCCACATAGCGAGCAGAAAAAGGACGTTTATGGGGATTATTTTTCCCTTTAAAACTGTCCACACAGGCCTTTACCTTATCATCCCAATAAGCCGTATTACCTTCGTTTACCGAATAAATCGCCGAAGACGAAGGCATCTTCATGTCTGGATGGGACAAAAGAAATTCACCGACTGTCGGATCTAAGGTAAACCCATGCACTCCTTGTCCTGTGGTATACACCAACATGGTGCTTGGCCCATAGAGGAAGTATCCAGCGGCGACTTGACGCAGTCCCGGCTGAAGAACGTCCGTCATGGTAACGAGCTCAGAAGCAGGAGACAAACGGCGGTAAATAGAAAAAATGGTTCCGACGTTAATATTAACGTCGATATTGCTCGAACCATCAAGAGGGTCAAAGATAAGGATATATTCGCCAGACTGGAAATGATCCGGAATGGATATAAGGTCGGCATTTTCCTCGGAAGCCATGGCGCACAAAACACCGCTTCTCTCCATGCGGTGAATCAGCACATTATTGGCGTAAAGATCCATGCGCTGCACCTGCTCTCCCTGAACGTTCACCTCACCTGTACGACCGAGAACATCAAGAAGACCGGCGCTGTTAACATTTCTGGTAATCAACTTTGCAGAAAGAATCAGGTCATACAATAAACTGGTAAAGCTTCCTGTCGCCGCGGGCGACAGTTTCTGATGCAACAACAAATGTTCAGTAACGGTAATTTGTTTACCACTCACGATGTAATCCTTTATGCTTCTTCTGGCTGGCTTTCCTGCTCAGGCTCAACAGTTTCCACTGGAACAGGAGCCGAGGCACCGTCAGACTTTACAGCAGAATCCTCGCCTGCGCCCTTTCCTTCATGGGATGGCGTCGCGGAAGTAGAAATACCGTAAATAACGGGGAGGTTTCCAAAATAACGTGTTGTCCAGTAGACATCATTGTGATACCCCGAAGTCCGTCTGGTAAGCTCATCCGACCAGTCATGTCCCGCCATACTTCCCCCCACGTTACTGCCCGTCCAAATGGGGCCCTGAGGGCAAACAATGGCAATTTGGTTCGGATCAATGGGGCATTCTTGCAAGAGGACACTGGGGTCGAAGTGAGCCACAACCAAACCTCGGAAAACTCCATCTGTATAAACGGGTTTCGCAATATACATCTCTGGTCCAAGAGCTGTATCCTGCAAGTAGGAACGCAGATTGGTGATATTTTGCTTAGGGTCTTCTTCCAGCAATGGAGTCGCGTCAAAGGGCTTCATGGGCTCGGCTGGATAGTGGGACATCATTTGACCTGTTTCATCAACAAGGGCCACACCCGAAAGCCAGGGGAACTCGCTCACCATGTCAATAACCCAACGCTGGTCGGGTGAGATATCGCTGTTTTCCATTTTCCGAATCAGTCGTTCCATGCGGCGGTCAACTTCCATGATGTGCTCGCTAAGGGCGAGCTGGAAAGATTTTGCAGACCCTGTATCGTCCATATCAATAGTCGCCGGAGTATTTACATAGCTGTAATATTGGCGTTTTGTATACTTCCAGGCATCTTTGGCGGTTTGGTTGGTAGAACAGCCAGTCCAAAAAACACTGCAGGACAATAAGCATAATAAAAACAATCGTGACACAGTGACCTCAACCAGGGGTTAAAATAGTTTTACTTATTCAATATCAAGACAATAACGCAATAAGTCTACGGTTTAGCGTGCCCGATTTTCAAACCGAGACGCAAGGGACTCAAGCAAAGACACAAGCTTTCCGCCATCACTATCGGCAATGACACCCATATCTTTTTTGGGCGTACCGGGAACAACGCTTTGCTGACGCAGCGCTTCAAGTTCTTGCACTTTATCGGCGATGGCGCGCTGCTCATCTTCATTGGCCACAGCCAAAAGTTCATTATAAATATCGAGGGCGCCTTCATAATCACCCTGCTCCGCTAACAAATTAGCCATCGTCCGAGTGCGCAGAGAAAAAGGCTCTTCGCTCTCTTCTTCCTCTCCGCCAAAGTCAACAGAAGAGACGCTTGCGTCCATAACGGAAGCCTCTTCTGAAAGGGTCAAAGATTCACCCATAGGGGAGAACCCTTGGTCTGGTGATTTTTGTTGGGGGGACTCTTGTTGTAATGACTCTTCTGACATGCCAAAGGCGTCAGACATATCGACCATGTGCACGGGAGTTAAAGGCAACTCGTCCACAGATTCAGCAGCACCGCTACCATCTATGACTTTACTTGCTCCCGCCTCAACGTCGTCAAAGGAAATATCAGGCGGGGCGTCAGATGCGCGCCCTCCTTGGTCTATGCCTTCATGAGCACCTTCAGGTTTGCTGGAAAACCCTTCGACGTCAGCCGCGGCGGAACCACGAAAGCGTTTTATCTCAGCAGCAGATGGCAGATGCGGCGTTGTTTCATCACCGGCATCCACCAGAAGGGAGTTCAGACCATGGGCTATGACATCGGTCCATGTAACACAACGACCACTCAAACCCGCCCCAAAAAAGTTGATGGCTAAGGCAGCATCATGTAGTTCACTGTCTTGGGCCAAGTGAGCGCTCCAAATTTTCCAAAAGGAAGGGTAATTACGTAAAATTGAAGAGACTATATCAAGCTCGTTATCGAGGTCGGCGTCGCCTTCATTGGCAGACAAAAGCTCAATGAGAAAGATACGGGCTTCTATGTGGTCTGGGTGACGGGAAAGTCCTTTTTTAAGGATGAGAATGGCTTCGGCGGGTTCTTTATCGGCAAGGAGTTTAGCCAAGGGGAAGAAGACTCTGGAGCCCGGCTCCAGCTCAAGAACTTCTGTGTACAATGTAATCTTATCAATCATCATGCTTCACTCCCGCTGATTCTTTTTCAACCTGAGGGAAAATATACAATATTTCATTGCGCTTGACAAAGTTTAATCTATTACGAATAAGCTTTTCCTGATATTTTTCATCATTACGCAACAAATCTATCTCTTTTTTCAAAGCGGCGTTGGCGGTATTCAAGGATTCAACCCGCCGTTCAAGCTTGTTATGCAGCTTTTTTTGCTCACGGTAAGCCCTTATGCCCATATCGCCCCATATCAAACTATATAAAAGGACAACATTTAGCACGAGCACCAAGGCAAGCAGTGTTTTTCGCCAAAAAAGAGACATTACTGAATATTCCAATGCTGTGAAAGGTCACAACGTGTGTTAGCGCCAACCAAATAAAGCTCCCTCACAAGGCGTTCTGTCGCTTTTTCAATAAGCTCCACCTCATCTTTGTTTAAGGCGGAAAGCTCCACCTTTTCGCTGGCTTTTTTCAAAGCCACAAATTCCGTCTGCATCAGTTCACCAACTTCAGACTGGCGCAAATGCGTCTCTAGTTCAAAGATAGTATTGAGACAGTTGCGGAAACGACTATGGAGTTTCTTATCATATGACATACGCGCGCACCATGGGCGAAGTTTTGTGTCCTTACAGTCTCATTGCGACCCGATACTGGCAACGACAAAATCCGAACGGCTATTCGTGCTGTGATTGTACAGTAAAAACCCGAAAGAACCGAATGAAATAATGCACACCTGAATATATCGTTAAAAAGACTGCGGCATAGAGGATATAAAGACCAATTTGAGCTAGGGGCAAGCCAAAAAGAGGATGATGAATCAGAAGCGGCACCATAGCCACAATTTGTAAAACGGTCTTTACTTTGCCCCATTTATCCGCCGCGATAACAATACCATGATCAGAGGCCACAGCCCGCAAGCCAGTAATAAGCAAATCCCGACAGATAATGACAATAACTAGCCAGGCCGCCACCCATCCTTTTTCCACCATCATAATCAGCACCGACGAAACAAGGACTTTATCGGCAAGGGGGTCGAGGAATTTACCGAAACTGGTAATCTGATTGGCTTTACGGGCAAGATAGCCGTCAATGAGGTCAGAAAAAGCCGCGAGCCCGAAAAAGAACGCGGCTAAAAAGCAAGATAACCTTGTCTCAAAGGTCATGAGCACGAGAACGACCGGAACAAGGGCTATTCGTGCGAGAGTGATTTTATTGGGTAAGTTTAAAAGCTGCATAAAGAAAAGTGGTAAAAAATGACTACCAACCGACAAGACCTATCGAACCCCATAACACCAGACAAACCTTGCGCATGACTAGCATACGCAAGGCTTGGAGTTTCTGCAAGAAATAATAGGGCCTTACCCTAAAGTTTACATACCGTTCTCAGGCAAAGACAAAACAACATATCCTGAAGAATCGGCAACCTTAACAACCTCTTGAGCCACGTTCAAAAAAGCGTCCTTGGCTTGCGAGGGTTCATCAAGATCAACCACAGGCACACCCCTGTCCGCCGCGACCACAGTCACAGGATCTAAGGGCACCGCCCCGAGGAAAGGCACCTTGTAGTGTTCAGCCATAAGCTTGCCACCGCCCTTCTTAAATAAAGGGATATCATTGCCACAGTGAGGACAGGTCAGGCCGCTCATGTTTTCTACAACGCCCAAGATTTTACTTTGGGTCACCCGCAAGAAGTTAATGGCCTTACGCACGTCCGCCAAAGAAATCTCCTGAGGAGTGGTGACCATAAGACACAAGGCATTGGGAATAGCCTTTAACAAGGTCATATGCTCGTCGCCTGTGCCCGGAGGGGAGTCTACCACAAGGTAATCAAGCTCGCCCCAAGCCACATCCGACAAAAACTGACGAATGGCGGAGTTCTTTTTGGGGCCGCGCCAAATAATAGCGGTATCCTTATCGCGTAAAAGCGAATCCATGGAGATGACGGTCAAATTTTCGGAATACGGAGCGGGCAAAAGTTTTTCTCCAGCTTCGTCCATCTCTAAACCGCTGGAGAGACCAAAAAGATTAGCCACGCTCGGCCCGTGCAAGTCAATATCCAGCACGCCGACCTTATACCCCTGATGAGCCAGCGCCGCGGCAGTATTAACAGTGACAGAGCTTTTCCCTACGCCGCCTTTACCACTCATGACAAAGATAACGTGGCGAACATGCGTAAGAGCCTCGGCTATGGCCTGATCTTGCAAAACCATGGGGTCGTGCGAAGGCCTGCTTGAGCAACTCGCGCAACCGGAACCATCGGCACCGGCAGTAGAACAACCGGAAGCTGATGGACAACCACTTTTTTCTATTTTTTCCATTCCTTACCTCTTCCCTAAAAACAAGGATTAACCTTATAAATGTCTTCGCTCACCAACCGTGAGCGCCGACCAAATCAACAAAAGCCACAGGTTCCAATTCTTCAATGGTAATGGCCCCTGCGTTTTTGAATACCTTCAAAAGTTTTTGCCGTCTCTTGCTCTCGCCAACGGGTATAATTAATACGCCCGGGTCATTGAGCTGTTCCAGCAAGGGTTCGGGGACTGACGGCCCGCCTGCCGTGACGATAATCCTGTCAAAGGGGGCCTGTTCCGCCCAGCCTTCTGTTCCATCGGCAAGTTTAAGACGAATATTGCGAAATCGCAAAGAGAGCAATAATCTGGCGGTTCGCTCATAGAGTTCTCTTAATCGCTCTACTGAATAGACCTCTAGCCCCATGCTGTCAAGAACAGCAGCCTGATAGCCAGAACCCGTGCCTATTTCAAGAACTCGCATGCCCTTTTCGGCTTCAAGCAGCTGTGACATGGCGGCCACAACATAGGGCTGAGAAATGGTTTGGCCCGCCCCAATGGGCAGGGGGTGATCACCGTAAGCGCGTCCCCACATGGCTTCTTCAACAAACAGGTGGCGGGGGACTTTTTGCATGGCCTCTAGTACCGAGGCATTAGTAATGCCACGAGGTATTAGCTGTCCATTAATCATGCGCTGACGGCTTATTTTATAAATATCCATGCTCTATTCCACAGGCAACCTGTAATGAAAATGTAAATGACTGTCCAACAGGAAACAAATTTTGACAGCGAAGTCAATCATTAAAAAAACAGCCTTTCGTATTTCCCTTCTCCTGCGCTATGTACTTACATTGTTATTTAGCGTATGTATAGAAACACTTTTGCTTGAGTAAGTCTTCATGAAGACTCGAATTTTAACGTTTTCTGCCTGACAATGAGGTAAGTTTGGTGTTACGCATGAAAAAAATTATTTCCAGTTTATTTGTCATTGTTATTGTCTGTTTTATAGGCATTGTCATGTTTAATGATATGGAAGCTCCGAGCATCGCTCTCTCCACCGATAAAAACATCATTTCTCCCAATCTTGACATCACCGTCACCGCCGAAGACAGTAACTCGTCCATTAAAAAAATCTCTGTCCGCAGTATCCATAACGGCATAACAAGCCCCCTTGCCGAACAAGTTTTTCAAGACAAAAACTCCATTCAAACCCTCCCCTTCTCTATTCAAACAACGGGCGTTCGCGATGGCGATATCGACATTGAGATAACCACTGTTGATAACTCCCTCGCCTGGTTTGGACGAGGCAACAAACGAACCGAAACCTTTTCATTCACCATTGACGCCACCCCCCCAAGGGTTATCGTCAAAACGACTCCCCCTAACGTTCGCCGTGGCGGAACAGCCGTTGTGGCCTATTCTGTTTCTAAAGAAGTGTCAAAATCCGGCGTTGACGTTAATGGTCTTTTTTTCCCCGGCTACAAACAAACAAATGGTGACTTTGTCTGCTTTTTCGCCTTTCCCTACTACATGAAGCCCAGCGAATATAACCCTCAACTTGTGGTTGAAGATATCGCGGGAAACAGTCAGGTAACTCCGGTGGCGGTCTATAAAATAAACCGTGAATTTAAACATGACGACATCAATATATCTGAAAACTTTATTAACACGAAAGTTCAAGAATTCACCTCCATGGTTTCAGGCAATTATTCCGGGGTCGAACTTTTCTTGCAGGTTAACGGCCCCGTTAGGCAGGCCAACGCTGAAAAACTCTTTGAGATAGCCCGAGACACCTCCCCCGATATTCTTTGGAAGAACAGATTTCTTCGTATGCCCCGCACGGCTAACAGGGCTGGATTCGCCGACCACCGCACCTATTTTTGGCAAGGTCAACCCATTGACGAACAAACCCACCTAGGCCTTGACCTCGCCTCGGTTGTTCACGACAACGTGCCTTCAACCAACAACGGTCGTGTGGTCTTTACGGGCTACCTTGGCATTTATGGCAACCTTGTCATAGTTGACCATGGAGCTGGCATTCATAGCCTATACTCCCACCTGAGCGAAATTGGCATTGACCATGGCGCGATCGTTAAAACAGGTGATATCCTGGGCAAAACAGGAGCCACAGGCATGGCTGGCGGCGACCACCTCCACTACGGCGTTTTAGTCGGCGGTCTGGAAGTAACCCCCATTGAATGGCTTGACCCCAAGTGGATTAAAGACAACGTTACCGATAGGCTCAGCGCGGCTGAAATACCTCTGCCCTAAGCGCAACACCCCATCATGGCCCATCGCCATTGACCCATAATTGACGGTAGCTATCGCTTACGAAGTAAGCCCCACCCAAAAACATTAAAAACTCCCCTTTGGTAGCAACAATGCCAGAGGGGAGTTTTTCTTTGAATTAACGACCCATGAAAAAGCTTGAACAATTCCTTGACGCATCCTCATAAACAGTAGTCGCCTTGAAATCTCTCGAGCTATAAAGTATTCCTACACAACGAGGCCAACGGTTATACCTCACATGATTATGACATGACGCTATATGGTATAACGCTATATGACCTGCCATAGTTCCATGGCGCAATGGCAGGCTTGCGTCCAGAAAAGCCTTCGTTAAACGCTGAATAGTATTGCGAAGGGCAAAAACAACGAAGCCCGTAAAAGACTCTCCAAAAGTTCTTTACGGGCTTTGTATATATTTTGGGTTTTTTCTGGGATAATTGCCTTATGAAACGAGCTTAAAAACTGGCACAACGGGTAAGAAAAACAATAACTATCGATACATCTCAAGGATGGGGTTAAGCTTGTTCATCAAGTCTTCACGCAACCCATCATCCTGCATGGCATAATAAATGTTCGCCGCCAGATACTCACTCCAATCGCCAGCATCGAATCGTTGCCCTTGAATTTTAACCGCCAAAAGCCCACGGGATTTGGCTAATTCCTGCAAAGCGTCGGTCAGTTGGATTTCACCACCGTGACCCGGCTTAATATTTTCCAAAATATCAAAGATATCCGGTGTTAGCACATAGCGCCCGATAATGGCGAGGTTCGAGGGGGCTTTATCCACAGCAGGCTTTTCAACGAGAGTGTCCACCGAGTAGACCCCCTCCGCAATCTGCGTTCCCGCGACAATGCCATAACTGCTCACACGCTCTCGAGGTACTTCCATGATACCAATGACGGGTTTTTTCTCTTTTGCGGCGACCTCAAGTAACTGTTTAGTTCCGGCTTTGGCGCCAAAAAGCAAATCATCCCCGACCATAACCACAAAGGGCTCGTTTCCCACGACCTCTTTGGCGCAAAGAACCGCATGGCCTAGACCGAGTTGTTTTTTCTGCCTCACCGAAATACAGTTCGCCATTTCAGCAACTTCACGAATAAGAGCCAGTTTGTCCTGCTTTCCAGAACGCTCCAGAACGGCTTCAAGTTGCAGGTTATAATCAAAATAATCTTCAATCACCCGTTTATCACGGCTTGTTACGAAAACAACATCTTTAATGCCTGAAGTAATAGCCTCTTCGACAATGTATTGCACTGCCGGCTTATCATAAATCGGCAACATCTCTTTGGGGATATTCTTGGAAGCGGGCAAAGAGCGTGTTCCCCACCCTGCCACAGGAATAACTACCTTACGAACTTGCATAACAACACCTTCTTACTTTGAGGAATACCCTTAACTTAAGACTCGTTTAATAACCGCGGCGAGCTCAACCGAGAGGGTATCAACCAAGGTTTCGTCTTCTGCCTCGACCATAAGCCTGATGAGAGGCTCTGTGCCCGAATAACGTAATAACACCCGCCCGCGTGTACCTAGCTTGCTTTCAGCCCCTTGCAGGGCCTCGACTATTTCAGGTTTTTCCTCAAAGGGAACTCGAGCGGGCACTTTGATATTCGTTAATTTTTGGGGATAAAGATGAAGCTGATCAGCCAAGGCGGAAACGGGCTTGTCACGCTCGCGCATAATACGAAGGAGTTGCAGAGCCGCCAGAAGGCCGTCACCTGTCGTGCCGTACTCCATAAATACCAAGTGGCCTGATTGCTCGCCACCTAAAACAGCCCCATGCTCACGCATGGCCTCAACAACATAGCGATCGCCAACCTTTGTACGGATAAGTTCGCCGCCCTGCTCACGCATGAAAACCTCTAAAGCCATATTGCTCATGACCGTCGCCACAAGTTTATTGTGGGGTAAAGCTTTCTTTTGCATGAGGTCCTGCGCGCAAATGGCCATAATCTGGTCGCCATGCAGGGTGTTGCCCTGCTCATCAACGACAATGAGCCTGTCGGCGTCGCCATCAAGGGCGAGTCCAATGTCAGCACGTGTCTCTTTCACCTTGGCGGCAACAACTTCAGGGTATAAAGAACCACATTGGTAGTTAATGTTTAAGCCATCTGGCTCGCACCCTATGGCAACCACGTCCGCGCCAAGCTCACGCAAAGCCATGGGAGCGACTTTATAGTTAGCGCCATGGGCGCAATCAATAACAACCCTTACGCCATCCAAGGTAAGTTTGTTGGGGAAACTGTTTTTAATGGCGACAATATAGCGCCCCGGAGCATCAGTAATTTTATAGGCTCGCCCCACATCCGATGGGTCGGGATAATCCCACTCCCAATCAGGATCAAGGACCATTTCAGCGATGATATCTTCAACAGAGTCCTGTAATTTAAAGCCGTTACTGTCAAATAACTTTATGCCGTTATCGTGAAAAGGGTTATGCGAGGCTGAAATAACGATACCAAAATCAGCACGCATATTGCGAGTTAAAAAAGCAATGGCAGGAGTGGGTAAAGGGCCTACCTGAAAAACATCCATTCCGCTGGCCGCAAGACCGGCAGTGAGAGCATTTTCATAGACATAGCCCGATAAACGGGTGTCTTTGCCAATGACAACCCTGTGCCGTCTTTTTTGCGTACGAAAATACGAGCCTGCGGCAAGACCGATGCGTAAGGCCATATCAGGCAACATGGGGAAAGCATTTACACGGCCTCGAACACCATCAGTACCAAACAAGCTATTAGCCATTTATTGTCCAACCTTATCTGTGTTTGCCATTTATTCCGTGGCTGGTTTTTTTATAATCTGAACCACTTCTGGTTCTATGCTCATAATCTTAACGGACTCGGGCGCATCAACAACCACACCACGCGCAGTCTTTCCGCCAAAAATATTTTTTGTCACGCTGGCGGTAACAATCTCAGCCAGTTTTTTAGGCGTCGCAAGGGAGAGAGGAGCCTCAAAGGTCACCGTCACCACGCTAGGTTCTGTGATAAAACTGTCATCTTCAAATATTTGAACGGGCACCTGCATGGTCACGCTTTTACGCTTTACTTCTACCCGCTGAATAATATTGACGCTTGAAGGAACAATATCAACATTTTCCGTTACTGCCAGAACCCGTTTTTTCGTTGTTATTCCTTCGTGCAAGGGGTCTTCCAAGACAACATCAAGAACAGTCTCTTCAATGTCATCAACAAGTTCAGAGCCCCCCTTCACCAAGACTTCGCTGGGTTCAACTTCAACCTGAACCACATAGTCTGGTGAGATTTTTTTGGCTACATGCAGAACAACGGGAATACTTTTTTCAACCAAGCTATCAACGGTCAACTGGACGCGCGGGGGCGTTACATCCATAATTTCAACACCGCCCGAAAGCTTGATATCACTCACAGGAACAAGGATAACGTTTTTGCCTTTAACAACCGAAGACAAGTCAATGACAAGGGTACGGTCACGGTCATAAGCGCTGCGGAGCAATCCCTCCGAAGCCCTCACCCTTACCGTCACCTTGTTCACTCGCCCTTCTGTCACCACAAGCCCGGCGGGAACCCCGCTATAATCAAGGCGGACGTCAATATAGGACTCGACCTTTTCACTTCCGGTAATACCATACCAGAGGAAGATTGCCAAAAATATCGCTATGATGAGTTCTTTTAACTGGATAGCCATACCTTACCGCTCCATAGCCGTTGTCAACACGCGCAACAGCTTCACTTCATCCAGACTATCAGTAAGTCGCCCGTTGAGGCTTACCGCCGTAACCCCGCGCTCTTCAGACACAACCACCACCAAAGCATCGGTTTGTTCTGTTATGCCCAAAGCAGCTCTGTGCCGTGTGCCATAATCTCGTTTGGTCACCGACTCCGACAAAGGGAGAATGCACCCCCCCGCCACAATGGTTTGATCATGAACGATAACCGCGCCGTCGTGTAAAGGGCTGTTGGGCCAGAAAAGGCTAATGAGCAATTCTTTGGATAAGGTGGCGTTAATCCCCACTCCGCCTTCAACAACTTGGGTAAGGGGAACATTGCGCTCAATGACAATAAGGGCACCGATTTTTCGGGCTGCCATATATTGAGCGGCGTCGCAAATGGTCTGTAAAGCCGAGGTTGAATACCGTTTTTTCTTACGAAATGATAACGAAAACTGTCGGTTCCCCAAAGCTGTAAGCCAATGCCTGATATCGCTTTGGAAGATAATAATAACGAGCAGAAATAAGGAGTTTAAAAAACCCTCATACAGCCAGGTCAGGGTTGTCAGGCCCAAAAAACGAGCGAAAAAATAGCTGATGATAATGAGCATAAGCCCATAAACAGCCGCCACCGCGCGCGTTCGTTTCACAATGAGGATAACGCTGTAAAGCACCAGAGAAACAAGAGCTATATCTAAGATATCGCGCCAAGGAATATTGAGCAGAGAAGGAATGGAAAGGGTATCCATGGGTCGGCCTCTGGTGGTGGAATATTTATCCGCGCAAGGCGGTGGTGAGCTGTAAGGTGCGGCGAGCGGCGGCTACATTGTGTACCCGATGAACGCCTACCCCCTGCTCCGCAAGGTATGCCGTAACAACTTGCGTGGCTCTATCTTTATCAATAATTGACTGCGTTGCATAGTCTTGTAAAAAGGATTTCCTCGAAATACCATAGTATACAGGTAGACCCAAGCTTACAAACCGCCCCGCCTGTCGAATAAGTTCTAAATTATGCGAACGTTCTTTGGCAAAGCCAATGCAGGGGTCTAGAGCCAAGCGACATGGCTTAACTCCTGCTTTTACCAAGAGACTAACACGTTCTTCAAAATACTGTAAAAGCTCATCCACCACATTTTCATAGTGAATGTTTTCTTGCATAATCGACGGTGGATAAGGGCAATGCCCCACCACATAGCCGCAATCGTACTCCGCGATAACTTCGAGCATCTCGGGCTCAAGGACACCGCCGCTGATATCATTAATGACCGTAGCCAGCCCCTTTTCCAATACAACCGAAGCTGTGGCGGCATGATAGGTGTCCACAGCAACAACGGTTTCCAAGTTCTTGGCTTGCAAAGCCGCCAAAAAGCTCTCAAGAACAGGCAAGAGTCTCCCCTGTTCCTGCGTGGCAGTGAGCGGAGTTGAGCCTGGTCTTGTGGATTCGGCACCGAAGTCAACGCTGTCCGCGCCTTCTTCTACAAGGGCAAGAGCCTGCGCAACAGCTTTTTCCGTGTCAAAATACACCCCGCCGTCCGAAAAAGAATCGGGGGTAATATTAACAATTCCGGCTATATGAAAGGGATAGCCATGAAAAAAGGCAGGGGTATGCCCCCTGCCTTGTGTTGTTTGCCATACCAATGAGTCCAGATTATTTGTCTGATTCACTGTCATCATCCTGAGAAGGTTTTTTACGTCCCAAAACAGCTCCCAAAGGGGAACCGCTTGACGTTGTCTCATCAGGGGCTTTTTCGAGGTATTCCGCGAAAGAAGTTGGCCCTTGATTATTTTTTTGAGTCTGAGCCTCACCATGAACATTATCATCGCTCAAATCATCAGCGATACCCTTCCGACCAGCGCCATCAGTCCAACCGTCTCTGGAGTCTTGCTCGCTGAGCAAGCTTTCGTCTCCGCCATCAAAGGATTCTCGAGCGGACTCTGAGCTTTCAGTGGCGCCAAAAGAACCAGAAGCGGAAGCATTATTATCAGAAGAATCACCTGAAGAATCATCAGCTGTCTTTTGAATGGATGTTTTTTTAGCATTGGGATCAAAAGGAGGTAGAGGCTTACCATCCATAATCATCTGCAACTCAGCGCCCGTAATGGTCTCACGTTCCAAAAGGGCTTCAGCAGCCTTATGAAGAACATCAACGTGTTCTCTTAAGAGCTTTACGGCCTTTGCCGAACCTTCTTCGATGATACGCTTAATTTCGGAGTCCACCAGTCGCGAGGTTTCTTCACTGTGGTTTTTGTTGGAAACCCACTCTCGTCCGATGAACACTTCCTGACTGTCGTCGCCTATGGCAACAGGGCCCACAAGCTCACTCATGCCAAGCTGGCAAACCATGGCTCGAGCGGTCTGGGTAACCTTTTTAATGTCATCAGAAGCACCCGTAGTGTATCGGTCAAAAATCACAAGTTCAGCCGCGCGTCCGCCCAAAATCATGCAAATACGACTTTCAAGCTCTGTACGGCTTCTGGAGTATTTGTCTTCTTCGGGCAGGGTCATGGTCACCCCAAGGGCGCGACCTCTGGGGATAATAGAAACCTTATGCACGGGATCGCACTCAGGCAGGAGCAGAGCCAAGATAGCGTGGCCCGCCTCGTGGTATGCCGTGTTTTTAAGTTCCTGGGGCAACTGCACCATGGTGCGTCGCTCTTTACCCATCAGAATTTTATCTTTGGCCTCTTCAAAGTCCAGCGTGTTCAGCTCGTTCTTATTAGAGCGGGCCGCCATAAGAGCCGCCTCGTTAACAAGGTTTTCTAGGTCAGCGCCGGAAAAACCGGGGGTTCCTTTGGCGAGGGTTTCAAAGTCAACATCCTTTCCAAGGGCAGTGCGTTTGGCATGAACCTCCAGAATACGGCGGCGACCGCGCACGTCAGGCAAGGGAACCACAACCTGACGGTCAAATCGACCGGGACGAAGCAAGGCGGGGTCTAATACGTCCGGCCTGTTGGTGGCGGCGATAAGAATAACCCCTTCGTTGGACTCAAATCCGTCCATTTCAACCAAGAGCTGGTTCAGGGTTTGTTCACGTTCATCGTGCCCTCCCCCAAGGCCTGCTCCACGCTGGCGCCCAACGGCGTCAATTTCGTCAATAAAAATAAGGCAGGGAGCGCTCTTCTTACCTTGAGCAAAAAGATCTCGCACTCGAGAAGCCCCCACACCCACAAACATTTCAACAAAGTCGGAGCCAGAGATAGAAAAGAAATGCACCCCGGCTTCTCCGGCAACGGCGCGAGCCAAAAGGGTTTTTCCTGTACCCGGAGGGCCGACCAGCAAAACGCCTTTGGGGATTCGAGCCCCAAGGCGGGTAAACTTGCGGGGGTTTGACAAAAAGTCCACCACTTCCGAAAGTTCTTCTTTGGCCTCGTCAACGCCAGCCACATCGTCAAAGGTCACTTTGGCGGCGGCGTCTTGGGGAACCATACGCGCGCGCGATCGCCCGAAAGACATGGCCTTGCCACTGCCTCCCTGCATTTGCCGCATAAAGAATATCCACACACCGATTAACAATATAATAGGCGCCCACTGAGAAAGAATAATTAAATACCAAGGGGATTCTTCCGGTGGGGAAGCCTTAAGCATGGTAATTTTACGCTCAAGAAGGCGGTTAACCAATGTAGGGTCGTCAGGGGAGTAGGTCGAATAACTACGCCCATCAGAAAGAGTGCCTTTAATGGCGCGTCCTTGAATGGCCGCTTCTCGCACCTGACCTTTATCAACAAGGTCTATGAATTCACTGTAAGGCATTTCTGTTTGAGAGGTGGGTTGCTGATAAAAGGTATTCACCAATATCAATAGCCCGATGCTCAACACTGCCCACAGCACTAAGTTTCGTTGATTCAAACTTTCCTCCGCATCTAAGACTCAATAAGATTAGGATGTTTTGAGACAGAAATAATAATCGTTATTCAACGCTACCAGACGTGAAGCTCTGTCCATCCTTAAACATAAACACGTTCTGGCAAAAGGGAAGTCAAAACCATACAGTAATCCCCCTTTTTTTTCCAGTGCAACTTCTGTCAAAAAAAATCTTAGACCTTTGCCTCGTTATCTAACAGCTAAAAACAAGCTTAACCAGTGCTTTGCATACGATGCACAAAGGGCGTTTTTGCCAGCCCTGAGTGTATTCAGACGAGCATTCCTCATAACCCTAGGCTCTTTCATTGTTTTCGGCCTTGCCTTCCTTTTGTCCCGCCGACTGCTGAATGGCCTCATCGGCATGTTTGAGCAAGGTTCTCATTTTTACACTCAAATCCGTAACATCATCCAAAACTTCGTACTGCTTATCCAGAGGAATGAAGGGCAGGACATCGACCTGCTGTTCCAAACTTTTGAGGGCTACATTCATCTTATAAAAAACATTTTGCCAGTCGATGGCAGCATAATCGGCAATCTCTTCGGGCGTTGGCATGGCCACACCGCCGTTGAGCTCGCAACTACTTAAATAGTCGGGAATAAACGGTTTAATCTTAGCTTCTTTTTCCAAAATTCCCGCTAAGGTACTAATGGCGTCATCCTCTCCGTGCATGAAGAAAACCTGCATTTCAGGGTGAGTAAACCTTTTAGCCCATTCAACCAATTCATCTTGGCCCGCATGGGCAGAAAAACCGCCAATGGTATATATTTTGGCAGCGACGTTAACATCTTCGCCAAAGAGCGAAAGGCTACGCGCCCCATCAACCAAACGTCTGCCCGGAGAACCTATGGCCTGATAGCCCGTGAAGACAATGCTGGCTCCCTTACGCCAAAGGTTGTGTCGAAGATGGTGGCGCACCCGCCCTGCGTTACACATCCCGCTTGCGGAAATAATAATAGCGCTCCCTTCGAGGGCGTTAATGTCCTGCGATTCTTTAACAGAAGGGGTAAAGAAAAGATTAGGAAGCCTAAAAGGGTCGTCGCCTTTCAGAACAAGGTCAGTAATATCTTTGCAAAAGAAACTAAAATGACGGCGAAAAATTTCCGTGGCTTTGATGGCAAGGGGGCTGTCCACATAGATGGGCATGTCTGCCGGAATTTTTCCTTGAGTGTGAAGCCCTTTGAGCAAATAAAGGACCTCCTGAGTTCGCTCTATGGCAAAAGCAGGAATAATAACTTTTTCTCCTTGCCTGTAACTATATTGAATGGCTTCAGCCAACTCTTCAATACTCAGCTCGCTGGATTTATGATTGCGGTTGCCATAGGTCGATTCAATAAAAAGATAGTCAACCTTAGGGTAGCGTGGTGTGGCGGGACCACAGGTAAGCAAGGCCCCGGGGCGCCCCAAATCGCCCGAAAAAACAAGGGTTTGAAGTTTTCCATTCTCTTGAACGCCAATTTCAATAAAAGCCGCGCCCAAAATATGTCCCGCTTCTCGAAAAGAAAAGGTAACACTGCTTTCTTTAAAACGAATAATTTGATCAAAGGCCACCGGCTTAACAAAGCTCACCGCCCGCTGGGCATCTTCAAGGGTGTAGAGAGCGGGGACAGGAGGCTTTCCTTGGCGCGCGAGTTTACGCGAAGCCCATTGAGCCTCCATTTCTTGAATATAGGCGCTGTCTTGTAACATTACATCAAGAAGAGCCGCCGTTGGTTCTGAACAATAGATAGGCCCTTCAAACCCATCCTTCGCCGCTCTGGGCAACAAGCCGGAGTGGTCGATATGAGCGTGGGTTAAAAGGATGAAATCCAAATCCTTGGCGTTATAGAGCTCGGTCTTGGTGTTTCGCTCTTCAATGGCCTTGTTCCCCTGATACATGCCAAAATCAACGGCAAAACGAACATCGTTCGTTTCAATAATATAACAGGAACCCGTCACAGTACGCGCTGCGCCTAGAAATTGAACTTTCATACCTGCACCAACCTGTTTAAATTCAACAAACAAAAGGACTTCAGCTAAGCTGGGAAGGGCAAACAGCGAAGATTCGCGCAATCCCCCTCAAGTCAGCCAAGACTCTTCCCTATCAAAACAAATGCCATGTCTCTTCCATAATACAAAAAATAAAAGCCGTTACTATGCTTATGCATATCTGTACTGTAAAACCCGCCAATTAGCAAAACAATATGCGAGACATCATTATAATTTGCTATCTTACGCAATGAGCGATATATTCTATATTTGGTTAAACTGACCCCGTGGAGGTAGCTTATTATGATGTTCAACGATGGTATTAATTTTGACGATCCCAAAGCAGCAGAAGACGCCTGGAGAATTTTCCGCATTATGGCGGAAACCGTTCGCGGTTTCGAAATTTTACGCCCCATCGGGCCAAGCGTTTCAATTTTTGGCTCCGCCAGAACAAAGCCCGACAGCCAAGTGTATAAAGATACCGAAGAAATTGCCCGCAAGCTCTCTGAGGCTGGTTTCGGGATTATCACGGGAGGCGGCCCCGGCCTTATGGAAGCAGGCAACAAAGGCGCCACCGAAGCTGGCGGCGAATCCGTGGGACTGCATATCCAACTTCCCCACGAACAGGCCCCCAACCCTTACATTAAAACACGGGTCGATTTTCGGTATTTCTTTTTACGCAAACTCATGTTTGTCAAATACGCGCAAGCCTATGTTGTTATGCCCGGCGGCATGGGCACCATAGACGAACTTGCCGAAGCCTTCGTGCTTATGCAGACAAAGCGCATTCGTCCCTTTCCCATTGTTCTCTACGGGAGTCATTTCTGGCAAGGTTTCATCGACTGGATTTCAACCAGCATGGTCGAAGCTGGATGCATTAAAAAAGACGAACTTGACCTTCTTACCATCCGCGATACCCCCGATGAAGTGGTCGATTATTTAAAGCGCCGTATTTATACCGTCTAGGCTGTTTCACTTTTACTTGTTCATCGCGATTTGTTAGCCCGAAGACTTTCATAACCTTGATAATAACCCATGACCTTTGACAATTCTCTGAAATCGCGCATTATCCCAGCCCCGCCCAAGCCCTGGGAAAACTGGGAAAGGCTTATGGCCCTCGCCCTTGTCGAAGCGGAAAAAGCTGCTTCGGCTGGCGAGGTGCCTGTCGGAGCCATCGTCGTTGATGGTCAAGGAAATGTTATCGGCGCGGGGCATAACCAGACCATAACAACCTGCTCCCCCGCGGCCCACGCTGAAATACTCGCCCTGCAAAACGCCGCGCGGTCTCTTGGTAACTACAGGCTTAAGGACTGCCACCTCATCGTTACCATGGAGCCATGCCTTATGTGTACGGGGGCCATTGTTCATGCCCGTGTCACAGGCCTTGTTTATGGCGCTTACGATATCAAGTGCGGAACAATCTCCTCATGCCTTGACGGGCTCGAGTTCCCTTTTCATAATAGCCAGGTGTGGCATATGGGAGGCATCCTTGAAAAAGAGTGCTCCGCCATGCTTCATGATTTTTTTGAGAAAAAACGATAAATTTATCACTAGAAGGCCCTGTCCCTCTTTGGGTGCATCAACCAAAAAGTCTCATTCATGGGAACCTGTTCACCCCTTTGCCAGCTTGCCCCATGACCCAAGGGCAAAACAGGAACATAATTTCGGGTACGTTATTTCAGGGTACATCTGTTTGACGAGGGTCTCATGGGAAATGAGCCTCGAAAGCAGATTTTCATGTGAAAGAAGCACTATGAGAATGATATTACATTTTCAGCAATCACAAAAAGCGCGGGCTTCATGTGAAGCCTTCACGAAATAGCAGGAATTAAACCACTCAAAATCTTTATCCAAGCGACCTTTACTCGGGTACATCCATGACAAACCTTGCTTCCCTCCCCTTTATAAACCGCCGCAAAACTCGCCCTGTCAAGGTTGGCGGAATCTCCATAGGTTCTGGTTTTCCCATTGTCGTACAAAGCATGACCAATACCGACACAAGGGACAGCCAAAAGACCCTTGAACAAATATCTCGATTGGCGGAAGCGGGTTGTGAACTGGTGCGCCTCGCCGTGCCGGACGCCAAGGCCGCCTCAAGCCTTCGCTCCATTTGCCAAGCCTCCCCTCTTCCCGTCATTGCCGATATTCACTTCGACCATACCCTTGCCCTTGCCTCCATAGAGGCTGGGGTCAGCGCTCTGCGCATTAACCCCGGCAATATTGGGGACAAAAAAAACACCGATGCTGTTGTGGACGCCGCCAAGGCTCATAATATCTCCATACGCATAGGAGTTAACGGTGGCTCCCTTGACAAGAGTTTACTCAAAAAGTACGGCGGCATCACCCCCAAAGCCCTGTGCGAAAGTGCTCTGTCCCACGTTAAACTCCTTGAGGATCGTGGTTTTTACGATACGAAGATTTCCATCAAAGCGTCCTCGGTGCCCCTAACGGTTCTCGCCTATCGCGAACTGGCGAAATCGTGTGATTATCCTCTCCACATTGGCATAACCGAAGCGGGTACCCTCATGAAGGGCACGGTGAAATCCTCTGTGGGCATCGGCCTCTTATTAGCGGAAGGATTAGGTGATACCCTGCGCGTGTCACTCACCCATGACCCCGTGGCGGAAGTTCGGGTTGCCTGGGATATCCTTTCTTCACTAGAGTTGCGCCAGCGCGGGCCCCAAATTATATCGTGTCCCACATGCGGGCGGACGGAAATCGACCTCATTGGACTTGCCACTGCCGTTGAAACGGCCCTGGCACCCATTCAGGAAACTTTCACCGTGGCGGTTATGGGCTGTGTGGTAAACGGGCCGGGAGAAGCCAAGGACGCCGATGTCGGCATAGCCGGAGGCCGTGGCAAAGCGGTGCTTTTTCGTAAAGGAGAACCCGTAGGCTCTGTGACAGGGGGACAAGAAGATTTTCTTAAAGCGTTACTTGCAGAGATTGAATTGTTGCGGAAAACCTTATAAAGCTTGTCTGCTTATAGTTTTGGTGGCAGTCTTGCCGTCTGCTTTTGTTGCTTATTGTGTTTTACGGATTTTATCGAGCTTTATAGGCACTTCCTAAGCTTTACCAGTACTCTGCAAACCCTTGCCTTGTTACCATCAATTTGACGTCTATCGTTACCCAATCGAGCTCCAGTCCTTTACCATTCCGCTCTAATCCTTTACCCTTCGAATCATCATGCACGACTCTGCCGCCATTTACAGCATTACCTCGCTGACCACCTCCCTTAAAAATCTTATCGAAGGTGGTTTTCCCTTTGTGTGGGTCAAAGGCCAGGTGGCGAACCTTAGCCGTCCCTCGTCAGGGCATGTGTACTTTTCCCTTAAAGATGACAACGCCAGCTTAAACGCCGTTTGGTTTCGGGGGGCGCAATCGACCGGCGCGAAATTTGATCCCCTCACAGGCGAAGTTTATGAAGACGGCCCGCGCCCCTCTCTGGCTGGGAGCCTGCAAAACGGGCAAGAAATTATCTGCGCAGGAAGGCTCACGGTATACGCCCAGCGAGGGGCTTATCAGATGGTGGTTGAACTCGCTCACGACGCGGGCATGGGAGCCTTGCATATTCAATTTGAATATTTATGTAAAAAACTTCGTGAAGCTGGTTATTTTGATGAAAGCAGAAAAAGAGCTATCCCCATAAACCCTCTTCGTGTAGCCGTTATAACCGCCCCCACTGGAGCGGCTATTCACGATTTTTTACGC
>CAZYJQ010000016.1:0-32399 GCA_964647835.1 uncultured Desulfovibrio sp.
GAATAGTTATAATGGCCATGAGCGAAACAGGGATTACCTGTGCCAAGCAAATAAAGAAAGCGAGCCCTCAAGATGAGGTGAATATACTAGTTTCGGAAGCCGGATTAGCCGATTTTACAAAATCTTCCCACACGGCGCTTCAAGGCTCTGTCCTTGAACGTCAAGGAATCCCCTTCCCCGACCTGCCAGAGCTTACGGCCCTTGGCCTTGATGTCATCGGTACCAAGCAGGTACAGCTTGATATCGGGACCCAAGAGGTATCCATTGTCACAGGCAAAGGTTCCCTCTCCATCCGATACAGCGACCTTGTTATCGAAGTGCAGGCCAGCTCTCGTCTGCCGCGCCCTCTGCATAATAAAGACAACGTTTTCCCTCTGCCAACCAAGGCCTTTGGTCAAAACAGCGCTGCCATAGCTGATGTTTTAGCAAGGGCGCAAAAAAGCAACCTGCCCGCTTTGGTCGTTGGAAGCGGCATGCCTGCCATTGACGCTATGCTTCTTGCCAGAGAGGCCGGACTTCATACCCTCTGGCTTGAAACTCCTTCGGATACAGCGCCAACCATCGACCGCCACTTCAAAGATTATATCGTCAAACTACTTCAGCCGCATATTGTTCATATTCCCGTTGATACACCCGCCATGGAAGCCCTCGAGTTTGCCATAAGTGACGAGCAGGTAAAAATGGTTACTTTACCCGATGGAACACAACACTCCGTTGGCGTATGCATTTGGGCAGAAACCTTTTTAACCATGCACCCCATTTTGCGGGAAGATGGGTTTATTCTGGATAGTTCGGGAAAAATGAGCTTTACCGATGAAAAGCCAGCCGACATTCATGTCATAGGGAGCGGCGTGGCCCAACTGCCAGCCACCCTTTGTAACGGCGCCCTCACCCTGCCCCTCTATACCGGCGAAAGCGAAGCCGCCCTTGTTTCAGCCTTGCGCGTAGCCAATACATTGGCAGACATCGCCAATCCAACGACCGGACTCTACGGCACAACTTCTGCCGCCATGACCGACTTGTGTGTATATCGCACAGGCATAAGCGAAGAAGAAGCCACCAAGCTCAATATTCCGGTCGAACACGCCACCCTTTGCCTGACAGACTCGACTATTTCTGGCCTATTCGTCAATAAAGGGAACAAAGGGGACAAGGTCGGCAAACTATCCCTTAACCTCATTGCCCACAAAGAGGAAAAAACCATCATCGGCGCCCAGGTGATTGGCGAAAACGCACTGGCTCCCCTTGCCCACGGCACATTAGCCCTGGCCTTTGAAGCCATGCATAATGAAACACCCCTCGACGAGATTGTCCTTCACGAAGTCTCCGGAAAATCGGCCTATTTAGTGCGAGAGTGCGCCGACCGCCTTCAAGATAAACTCAAAACCTCTGCCAAAGGCTCCATTTATGGCATCACACCCTATGAATTTATGGCTTCGCTCAACGCTGGCGCCGACTTCTTTGTCTTAGACGTTCGCCCCAACAGCGAATGGCAAAAAGGACATGTTCCCCACGCCCACAATATTCCCGTTATGGAAATAAAAAAACGTCTATCCAGTGAAGTTCCCCGCTATGTACCCATCGTTGTTGTAGGTAAAAACGGCACTGACGCCTTCCATACAGCTATTGCCATCGCTGGAATGGGGGCCAAAGATCTCTATGTTCTTGATGGTGGCATGGACTTGTGGTCCTACCCCGTAGAAAAAGAGAGCTAGTATGAAGAACACCACTCCTGCCATTGTCAATTTTCCTCGTCTTCATGAAGAATTGACCACAGGGCCTATGCCAGAGAATATTATTTTTCTGGCTACGGCCTTTTCAGAAGAACAAAAAAGTCACGGTGACCAGAAAAGCCGTGTCCAGAATAAACTTGGCGAACATGGAAACACCTCCTCAACTCTCTTTGCGGACAAACTCCTTGCCAAGTTCCCTGTGCCCTTGCATGAAGCCAAGAAGAACGCCAGGCTTTTACAAGAATACGGCGCTGATCTTTGGGAATCAAAACAACTCTCAACCCTCGCCGTCATGAGTCAAAATCAGGCATCCGACGAGCGCAAGCAAGCCTCTGAACTTGAAGAAATTAAAAAGTTCATCGCCAGCCAAGGGAAAGACAGCAAGTCCGCGGGCGAGAAGCCTTCATCAGGATCGGCGCTCCATACTGTTCTCACGGGGAAAGAACTGGCCCTTTGCATTGCCTATGATTTAGAACAAGCCATCATCGACACACGCCTTGCCATTGATAAACTGGGGAAGGCCAACGCCGATTTTTTATCAAGCCTTCATGATGACGACGATTCGGGCGATGTTTACGAAACCATCGCTACCTTGGAGACCTTTACCAAAGGCACCGACATCAACTTGTCCTATCAGAGCGTGCTCGAATCCATCCTTCCCTTCATCCCCCAAGACGCCCTGCTTTTTACCAACGATATTGATGTGTTAGAAAGCTTAGATGAAGCGGGGCTTTTTGGCAGTTTCCCTTCGGCTCCCTTCCCTGAGCCTGAGCCTTTTACAAACCTCAACCGCTTTCAACAGCTCAGCCTGCCCGCTTGGAAAGTCTTGGGTCTACAAGAAGCCAACCCCCTTTTCCCATGGACAAGCCGCACCTTAACGCTGTGCTACCCGGCCCGCTCCTGTTCCCCTTCTCCATAACAGCTAAGCGACGCGAGGATGAGAGTAAACGTGCATAAAAAAGTTCCTTCTTCACAGTCCGAAACAGCGCCCCTACTGCATGGCGTTGTTTTTGATATCGACGGTGTTATTTTTGACTCCAAAGAAGCCAACACAGGCTATTACAACCAGATTTTAGCCGAACTTGGCCTCCCCCCCATGTCAGAAAAAGATGTGGAGTATTGCCACATGGCAACGGGAAAACAGGCTTTGGAGCGCATTGTGCCTAAGTATCTTCAGGCCCATGAACTCAAAGAAGCGCAACAAGCCATTCCTTATTTTGAGTTTGTGGTGAGTAAGCTTGAGCTGGAACAAGGTCTGGTGGAAACCCTCAACTGGCTTAAAAACCGCGAGATTCAACTGGGGATTTGTACCAACCGCTTAACGAGAGTTCCAGAGCTTCTTGAACATTTTGGCATAGCTCATTTTTTTTCAAGTATTAAGACAGCCTCCAACGCCGAACCAAAGCCATCCCCCCAAGGACTTCTTCATACCCTAAGCGAATGGTCCCTTTCTCCGTTGCAGGCGGTTTTTATTGGTGACACCATTGCGGATCAAATGGCAGCTCAGCAAGCGAAAATGGTCTTTTGGGCCTTTGGTAATCCGGCCCTTGAAGCCGACAAACATTTTAGCGCTTACGCGCCCTTACTCGAATTTTTGCCAAGCGTTGTCAAGTAACAAAGGTGCTTATTTCCGCAGACGAAGCGTAATACTTGCCTGTTCCTCATATGCAGGGGACCTGGCCTCATATGTAAGGAAGCTCGTCTCTCCCATAACACGGCTGGCAATATTTTTCAGACAAGCGACAACGACAACTCTGCCTTCCCTAGATGCGGTTATCCCCTAGGACGAGTTTAGACACGGTAACTCGCTTAAAACTATGACCCGCTATAACTATGACTCACTTGGCAGGCAACCAAACGCAAAGTGAATGCCCGAGAAGAATGATGACTAGCTAAAACTTGCCATAATTTACCCTGATTTACCTGTCGCCACAGGAGAGCCAGCCAAAAGCCAGTCAGATTGTCCAAGCCAAGAATGCAGGACACAAATGCAGGACAGGAATACCTAGGCAAAGGGGCAAGGCAGAGGCACTCGCCACTAACATCAACAGGAGACAAATAGACCACTTACCCAGCACAACTTCTTGACACTGCTCGGAAAATGGTCAAAATGTCGCTAGGCAGACTTGAACATTTTTTTCAAAGGCAATGGAGCCAAGGTCAATAATTTGAGCTGATGACGGATGTTGGCTTTTTGCTGACCCGCTCTTTTTCTCGCACACCCACTACTCACAGGAGCCTTTATGATTTTTATGGACACCATGGGAACTGCCATCTTAACCATTGTTAATTCCCTGCTCTCCGCTTATGTTTTTGTCGTTCTCGCGCGCTGTGTTTTGAGCTGGTTTAACCCCAGCCCCTTTAACCCCATCGTCCGCGCCATCTACGCCATAACCGAGCCTGTTCTATGGCGAATCCGCAAGCACCTTCCCTTTAGCTACAGTAGCGGTGTGGATTTTTCCCCCATCATTCTTATTATCGGCATCTATCTTGTGAGGCAGTTTTTGCATGCTATTTTTCTGCAATTCTTCGCCCATGGTGGTTTATAGGACACTATGCCCCTCAAAAATCAACGTATAAATTTACTTAACCAAGAATTTAGCCGAAGCTTGCGTGGTTATTCCCCAAGGGAAGTAGACGACTTTATTCAAGACGCCGTTGATACCATTGCCCACATGAGCGATGAACGATTACGTCTTATGAAACAAGTTCAGCGCCTTGAAAAACAACTTATCGCATTCGCTGGTAAAGAAAACTCATTACAAAAAGCCCTGATTGCCAGCCAACAGGTTGCTGAAGAAATTAAGATGCAGGCTCAAAAAGAAGCCATGCTTATTATTGAAGCCGCGCAGACCAAAGCCCAGCGCATTGCTCACCATGCCAATGTTCGCTTAGCCACCGTAAAAGATGAAATACGTCAGGCCCAAGTGGTGAGAGCTCAATTTGAAGTGACCGTACGTTCAGCCATAGAAAGTCATTTGCAGCTTCTCGATAGGCAAGCCGCCAAAAACGCGGCCCTGACCTCTCCACAACTTTCGCTCCCCCTTGAAAAAACACCCGACCAAAATAATGACTAACCTCCCCGTATTCGCGCAACAAACCTCCGAGACCACTTGGACTCTGGCCCTATGGATTCAGCCGGGCGCAAGGAAAACAGAACCCATGGGTATCTTCGATGATAAGTTAAAGTTGCGCCTTAACGCGCCCCCTGTGGAAGGAAAAGCCAACACCGCCCTCATCAAATACCTCTCCAAAACCCTCGCTATCCGCCAGTCCAAGATAAGCCTCCTGGGAGGCGAGCTGTCCCGCCATAAAACCATACGCATTGAAAGCGAAACTCCACCCGATTGGTCAAAGTTGCTCTAATCGCATTATATTTACCACCTTATTTTATGGGCGATGTATTTATTTAGAGAAGGCGCTACCTTTCCTTAAGCTCAGCACCAAGGGAAACTCTTCTCTGGAACCTCCATTTTCTTTTATGATTTTCTTTTATGCTATCCTTTCAAAAACTCATAAAAGAGCAAAACCGTACAAGTGACATCTAAAGGATAGTATACCCGTTACCAAGTGTTTCGGTGTTTGAGTGGTTTACATCCCAAGAAAATCAAATATTTCATTGACTACTAATGCTAAAACGCGAAAAGCCACCTTCACGGTGGCTTTTCGCGTTTTAAAATCAGGATATCTTGTTAAAAAACTATTTGGGTTGCATACTCCGACGCATGGCGGTCAAGCCAGTGCGCGCCATTTCCTTAATGCCAAATTTCGTCAGCAAATTAATAATGGCAGAGAGTTTTTCGCTATCACCCGTTGCTTCTAAGGTCAAATCGCTTAAGCTTACGTCAACTACTTTACAGCGGAAAATGTCAGCAATTCGCAATACTTCGCCACGGCGCGAGTCATCGGCCTGCACTTTTATCAGCATCATTTCACGGCCCACAAAGGCAAGCTCGTCATAATCAACCACTTTTACTACGGTAACCAGTTTACGAAGCTGTTTAACAATTTGTTCAATAATCTGGTCGTCACCGCTGGTGGTTATGGTCATGTGAGACACGCCGTCTTCGATGGCGGGGGCGACGTTCAAGGATTCAATGTTATATCCTCGTCCGCTAAAAAGCCCTGCCACACGAGACAACACGCCCGGTTCGTTTTCAACAATCACAGAAAGTATATGTCGCATTACAGGCTCCCTCATATCATAAGCATATCGTCTAAACCCGCGCCAGCAGGTACCATGGGATAAACGTTCTCCTCTCTACTTACGGCGATATCAACCACCGCGGGGTTGGGAGAACTAAGGGCCTTTTTCACGACCGATTCAAGGTCTTCTTTCTTTAAAATACGATACCCTTCGGCGCCATAGGCTTCGGCGAGCTTAACAAAGTCTGGCTGGCCTTCCATTATGGTGTTGGAGTATGATTTATCATAGAAAAGCTCTTGCCACTGACGAACCATACCTAAGTACTGGTTGTTTAAAATAAAGACCTTCACAGGAACCTTATTTTGAACCAAGGTGGCGAGTTCCTGAATGTTCATCTGTATGGAACCATCGCCCGCGATAAGTACAACCTGTCTTTCAGGCAGGGCGATTTGCGCGCCCATGGCGGCAGGCAGGCCAAAACCCATGGTGCCAAGACCACCCGAGGTCACAAAACTGCGGGGCGACTTAAAGGAATAGAACTGCGCCGTCCACATCTGGTGTTGTCCCACATCGGTGGCGATAATAGCGTCGTCCTTCGAACTGTGAGAAATAACCTCAATGGCTTCTTGGGGCTTTATTTCGGAATCGGATTTGATGTAGGTCAGAGGATACTGGCTATCAAGCTCATCCAAGTGCTCGCTCCAAGCGCTGTGCTTGGCGGCGAAATCCACTTTGTTCCCCTGCGCCCGAAGAACATTGAGCAAGCCCTGAACAGCTTCACGGCAGTCGGCAACAATGGGAACATCAACTTCAACGTTCTTCCTGATGGAAGTGGGGTCGATGTCAATATGCACGATGCGAGAGCGTTTGGCGAACTCTGAAATTTTTCCTGTTACCCTGTCGGTAAAGCGCGTGCCAATGGCAATGAGCAAGTCTGTATCCGTCACGGCCTTGTTGGCGGCAAAACGCCCGTGCATTCCCACAAATCCTTTAAACAAGTGAGAGTTGTTAGGGAAGGCGCTCAACCCCATCAAGGTTGATACCACGGGGATACTGTATTCTGTGGCAAGGGCCGTAAGGGTCTCGGAAGCACCAGAGGTGACGGCGCCGCCACCTGTTAAGATGACAGGGCGTTCGGCCTTTTGAATAAGCTCGGCAGCGCGACGCAACTGCACCAGGTTAGGGGCGAAAGTTGGCATATAACTGCGCATTTTAACTTCTTCAGGCCATACAAACTTTGTTTTCCCGACGATAATATCTTTAGGAATATCCACCAGAACAGGCCCGGGGCGACCTGTTCTGGCTAGATAAAAGGCTTGGCGTAGAATAGTCGCCAATTTTTTTATATCTTTGACAAGATAGTTGTGCTTGGTACAGGGACGAGTAATGCCGATGATGTCCACTTCCTGAAAGGCGTCGTTCCCAATAAGTCGGCTATGCACCTGACCAGTAATCACCACCAAGGGGATTGAGTCGTATTGTGCGGTAGCGATACCGGTTACGGCGTTTGTGGCACCTGGCCCGGAAGTAACAAGGGCAACACCAACGTTGCCTGTTACCCGTGCATATCCGTCTGCGGCGTGAACGGCGGCTTGTTCGTGGCGAACAAGAATATGTTCCAACTCTGGGGTTCGGGCTAGTTCGTCATAAATATCAATGACCGCGCCGCCCGGATAACCGAAAAGAGTTGAAACACCTTCACGCTGTAAACATTCCAGCAAGATTTTTGCCCCTGTCAGCTCCATTAACTTATCCGTCCTTTTTAGAATATTCGTTGATCAAAGCAACCATACGAGTTTTACCCTCCAGCTTTTCTTTTTTAAGCTGGCGCACAGTAATTTCTTCATCGTTGGTTAAGTAACTCTTCCGCTCATATTTCGCGAGCTGCTTTTCATAAAGCCGATGATTTTCCCACAAGTCCTGTAGTTCAGGATGTTCAGGAGCCAACGTTTCTAGTAATTGAAGCTCTTTATCTTCCATTCAGAACCTCCTAATGAGTTTTGCATGCGTCGGCATGCTGGTGCAACACTCAAATTCACCAAAGGTGTGAAAATGAATGTAAAGTTTTAAAAGTCGTCTATTTACAGAGTAAGTTCTGTTATATGTACTGTACAAACTTTTCGTATAAAAAGGAACACCAGAACAGGCATTTTGATGATTAAATAAACTTTACTTATATTTCAACAAGATAGAGTGAAACAGAAATTATATTCTTTCCCATTATACGCCTTTTCGGGTGTTTGTCCTCGTCTCTTCTGGTTTGCCCCATGTCAATCCCCCCATAACAACTGATAAGGCACCAACTTTATATGCATAGCTTCAAAATCTTTTTACTGACAAAAAACACTTATCAGGCTATGTTAAAGGAATAGCATATTGTTAGCCCCGCCCTTCGCCAACCAGGTTGCCAAAGGGCGGCGAGAGAATTATCCGCGCTGGTATGCACGGCAGAAATAGACATTGGCGTGAAAAGCATGAAGTTAGACTTTAACGGTTACCTTGTGCTGTGCCCGGCGGGAGCCTGCCGCTAAAAGGGTCAAGACTGCCGACCACAGTATTTTGGCACATTATTTGGACAGAGACTTTCTGAAAAAACTTATGTGGAGTTATGCCCTGCGGGTAATTCAAGGCTATGACCAAGACTTGATTATGGCTCAAGGCAAGGCTTAATTACAAGGGAAAGCAACGCCGATCAAGAACCCCAAACAAAGCCCAACCGCCTCACCAAGGCTGGCGTGCTTTAACGGGGCTACAACAAAAAACACCATTCCAGCGCAAGCATGTGGCACAAGGAGCCCCAATGACCCAGCCTCAAGACTTTCAGCCTGATTTTGCCAAAGGACAAGGGCTCATCCCCGTCATTACCCAGTGCGCCACTTCCAATGAAGTGCTCATGCTGGCTTATATGAACGAAGAAGCCTTTGTCAAAACCCTTGAAAGCGGCGAAGCTCATTACTGGAGCCGTAGCCGCAATAAACTTTGGCACAAGGGCGAATCTTCAGGTAATGTTCAAAAGGTCGAGAGCATGAGGCTTGACTGTGATAACGATACCCTGCTATTGCTCGTTACCCAAATAGGCGACGCGGCCTGTCATACTGGCAGAAAAAGCTGCTTTTACCGCCAGCTCAAAAACAATGAAATTACGGAATGCAGTCCGATGATATTTGATCCCACGGAGGTTTATTCGCGATGAAACAGCCGCTTAAAGTTGGTATTCCCAAAGGTTCCCTTGAAGAATCCACCCTTTCTCTTTTTGCCAAGTCCGGCTGGAATATACGCATACGCCACCGCAACTATTTTCCTGATGTGGACGATGAAGAATTGATTATCCGCCTGTGTCGCGTTCAGGAAATGCCCCATTATGTCGCAAGCGGATTTCTCGATATCGGCCTGACGGGCAAAGATTGGGTGCTGGAAAGCAAGGCTGACGTTCACGTTGTGGATAACCTTATCTACTCCAAAACAAGCAACCGACCTGCCCGTTGGGTTTTAGCCGTGGCGGGCGATTCACCCTATCATAAGCCCGAAGACCTTGCCGGAAAGCGTGTTTCTACTGAAATCATGGGTCTTGCCGAACGTTATTTTGCTGACAAAAATATTCCCGTTGATTTGCAATATTCATGGGGCGCCACCGAAGCCAAAGTTATCGAAGGCCTCGCCGACGCCATTGTCGAAGTAACGGAAACAGGAACCACCATCAAGGCCAATGGTCTGCGAATTTTGGACGAGGTCTTAGAGACCAACACCCAGCTTATTGCCAACCATGACTCATGGAAAGACGCTGAAAAACGTAAAAAGATTGATCAGGTCTCACTGCTTTTGCAAGGGGCTTTGCGGGCTGAATCCCTTGTCGGACTTAAGATGAACGCTCCTACCAATAATCTGGACATCATTATGGGCCTGTTGCCCGCCATCACCTCGCCCACCATAGCAAGCCTTCAAGACGACAAGTGGGTTTCTTTGGAGATTGTCATTGAAAAACGAGTAGTGCGAGACCTTATTCCACAACTGGTGGCCGCCGGGGCAGAGGGTATAATCGAATATCCCCTCAATAAAGTTATTTAAATTGCTGTAAGGGTCAGGTATGGCGCTTCGTCCGTTAAACTTACGGAGTAACAAAATCAATCGCAATGTCCGCTTTCCCCGCAAGAGAAGCAGACTTTTGCCGCGACTTGTCCTTGTTTGCGCCTTTTTCCTGACGGTGTGGTTCTTTTATGCCATCATAAGCTTTTTTATGGGGGAAAAAGAAGAAGAAATCATGTTTGCCGATAAGGCGAACACAGCTTCCATGACACAGGCGCAAGACACGCCTCTTACGGCCTCCCTTGACACAGTATCCGGTAGTGTGTCATCTGGTAGCACCTTATCTAGTGGCACCGCGTCTTCTCAAAGCAACGCCGAAATCGTAGCCCAAGCCACACGGCAATATAGAGCTCAAAACTCAACCCTCCCCCCCAATACCCCCTTGCTTGCCCAAGAGATAGCGACCCCTCAACAATCAATTGTCATCGAGGCAGAAAACACGAGCCGACCAAATGTCGCGCCTTTGCCTGTCAATCAAAGGGAAGCAGCCTCGGATACCAAGCAATTGCACGGTAGCGTGTCATGGAATATACCCTATGTCGGCTTTAAACTCACCGACATTGCCACCCAAATTGAACAAAAACACCCCACCATGCGCCCAGGTAAGCTTGAGTTTCAACCGGCAGGCGTTCATACCCGACTAGCCAGTCAGGGGAAAGCCAAGCACATTGCGCTAACCATTGACGGATGCGGTCCTTTCGGCGCCGATGACGAACTCTTCTCCCTCTTAAACAAAGAAAAAATCCCCACGGCCTTCTTTTTATCCAGCACATGGATTGTGAAACATAAAAAAGAGTTCACCACCATTGAAAAAAACCCTTTATTTAGCATTCAAGGGCATGGAAAAAAGCATCTCCCCCTCTCCCTGCAAGGCGAGCAAGTAAACGGCGTAAAAGGCACCGATTCTCTCCTTGCCTTACTTCAGGAAATCGAAGGAAACGTGCGCGACGTGCAACGCCTCACCAACAAAAGACCCCAATGGTTCAGGGGAGCCTTTAGCTTGTATGACAAAGGGGCCATTAACGCGGTTTCGCACGAACTCAATTTGCCCATAGCAGGGTATAGCCTAGACGCCAACGACTCCACAGCCGATGCTATGGCTACCAAGCTTCTCAAGGCCCAAGCCAACGACATTATCATGCTTCGTTTCACAGGGGGCTCCCACCTCTCCCAAGCTCTTGCCCTCGCCATTCCACGCTTAAAAGCCCAAGGCTTCACCTTTGTTCCTTTGCCAACGACTCCAGCCCGTTAACACCATAAACAGCTCGCTTCTTCACGCCTTGATTAGTTCTTACACCCTTTTTCCTAAGAACCCTTTCACCTCCCAAGGGTACCTCCCCTCTCCCGTTCACCTTTCTGTCTCCTCTTCGCTGTAACCGCATACCCCCCATTTTCTTCGTATGCATACGACTCAATCACGACGCTTATTCCAAAGCTACATGGGCTCCGTAATTATTGCCCCCTCAACCGACCAACCACCATACACATTTTGCCATTAACCGTCTTCACACCATAAGACGTGGCCCCTCGCCCTCAAGAGACATTCCTCAAATATTCCGAAGTCTCCTTATTCCACCACCAACCAAAGGAAATTTGTTTTCATACGACCCTAGGCAATCCAGATTTTTTAGCCTATAATCAGTTATTATTACTCTTAATGGAGTTGGCATGTCGAAAAAACGCATTTTTATAAGCGCCCTTAGTCTTTGGTCTTTATTGTTACCTTCTGCCCTTTGTTTCGCGCAAGACGGTGAAGGGAGCTATACCTTTGCGGGCGACACAACTCTTTCTGGCGGTTTTTTCGATTCCATCATAGCAGGCTCCGCCGTTGGGACACTCTTCGGCCATGAATTTACCGGGTTTGGCATCCTCGATATGGCGGCGGCCGCCATCGCTTTGTATATTATGTTTAAGCTCATCTTGTTTTATGGTCTCTCCTCTCAAGATGACTCACACCATGCCCTTGACTCGAGCCAGCTCCCTGACGAAGACGACCCGAAAAAGGCCATTAAAACCCAAGCCCTCAACGCATGGGCGCGGTTACGCTCGGAAAGCACTGAGGAAGACAGCGGTTTCGCCCAAGGACAAAGACAAGGGCAAGCCAGCACCCCCAATACGCGTTCCCAATCAGGCTATTCGCAATCGACCCTTGAAAACTTTGACAGGGATGATTTTCTTGACGGGGCCAAACTGCTTTATACCCGTCTCCAAAAGGCCTGGGCCGCCAGGCAGATAGGCCAGCTTAAAGATTTTATCACTTCAGATATGTTGGATGTCTTAAACGCTCACGCCAAAGAACACCCCGAAACAACCAGCATCGATGTCGTTCTTGTCACGCCTACCCTCATTGACGTGGTAGCGAACAAGACCCAAAACAATAACGGCGCCAAGGTGCAACCCACGCGTGACAGCGACAACCAAGAAGCCCTTCAGGCCAAGGTTTTGTTCACGGCTCTCATTAGCGAAGGTAACGCTCAACATCCTGTTGAAACCAAAGAAATCTGGTATTTTGTGTATGACCCTTCGCAACAAACATCTTGGCAACTTGACGGCATTGAACCTGTTACCAACAACACCATCTAACTCTATTTTATTATGACTATCAGCATATTTGGCCTTTCCCCCATAAAAAAGAACAGCGACAATGTTTGTCTGACCATCACCCCCCTCGGCGGTTTTGGACAAATCGGCATGAACTGCATGCTCTGGAGCACTCCCACCACCAACGTTGTGGTGGACTGCGGACTCATGTTCCCCAGCGACTTTCACTTGGGCATCGACGTTCTTATTCCACAATTCGATTATATCCTTGAAAACAAAGAAAAACTGTCAGGCATTGTCCTGACCCATGGACATGAAGACCATATTGGGGCCCTGCCTTGGCTTGTGCCCCATATCAATGTGCCCATCTATGGGTCTGAATTTACCCTGGCTCTTGTTGAACATAAGCTCCGCGAACACGGGCTTCTTGACCGTTGCGAACTGCGTCTCGCTCGTGAAGACACCCCCCTTGTCCTTGGAGATTTAACCTTTCATTTCTTCCCTGTTTGCCACTCCATCATTGACGGCTTTGCTCTCGGGGTGGAGACTCCCGCAGGAAGAATCGTACATACAGGTGACTTTAAAATTGACCCCGACCCTTTATCTGGCCCGGGAACCGACCTTAACCTCTTTAGAGACTTTGCCGGCAAAGACGGTCTGCGCCTTTTGCTCTCTGACTCCACAAACGTAGAGTCCGAAGGCTACTCCCTTACGGAAAAAGAGGTTCTTGCCAACCTGCAAGATGTTTTCGCCTCAACCCAACAGCGCATTATCGTCACCCTTTTTTCAAGCCATATTTTACGCATCCAAGAGGTTCTCGACTGCGCCCACGCCACGGGCCGCTCCGTAGGCATTAGTGGCAGAAGCCTCATTAACAACATTGACCATGCCACCCGTTTAGGGAAACTTCATATTCCCGAAGGGTTGCAACTGTATACCAAGAAAATGCCCAGCCTGCCGGACAACGAGGTTGTGCTTCTGGTTACCGGTTCACAGGGCGAGCCCATGTCAGCCCTTTCCCGCATCGTGTCAGGCGAGCACCGCGACTTTGCCATTCATGAAGGAGATATGGTCATCCAGTCGTCCCGGCTCATTCCCGGCAATACGGTGGCTGTTAATACCTTAGTTAACAAGCTTTATCGAAGCGGTGCCGAACTTTATACCGATAAGTCCAAACCCGTGCATGCTTCAGGGCACGCCCAGCGTGAAGAACTAAAAGCCATGTTCGACGCCACCCGTCCTGAGTTTTTTGTGCCGGTTCATGGAGAATACCGTCATCTTGTGGCTCATGTTCGCCTTGCGCAGCAATGCGGGGTTAAGCGCCAAAACTGCCATATTGTTGAAAACGGCACTCCCTTTACCCTGAACTCATCGGGCTTTATGTTAGAGCCAGAAGTACAAGCAGGGGCGGTGTTTGTTGACGGAAAAGGCGTTGGCGACGTAGGACAGACTGTCCTTCGAGAGCGCCATCTTTTGGGGGATGAAGGCTTTGTTCTGGTGCAAATGGTCATCGACGAAGAAACGGGCATTGTTATTTATGGGCCTGAAATATCTTCCAAAGGCTTTGTTTTTGAAGAGCAGTATGACTATGTCCTTCAAGACGCCGCTTGTATTATTTTGGATTGCATCGAAGAAGGCTGGAGTGATATTGACGCCCTGAGAGATAAGATTCGCCAGTCCCTGCGCCGTTTCTTTAGACGAGTATTGGCCCGCGATCCTATCGTTATCCCCGGTATTATTTGCATTTAAAAAAGCATAAACCTGTCTCGGCTGGCAGATTTTTCATAAACTAACCCAGCTGAGTAGGCGATTTTAAAAAAACAGCCTTTGGGGGATATGCCCTTTACGCCATAATCCACCGATGCATGGAAAGCACGGGTCAAGGGACAATGCAAGGGAACTCAAGACGTCGCCACTAACAGTTATTCCAAACCACCGATACAAACGGTACAAAATTAACTATACATGAATCTGGCATTTAGCGTATCTACGCAGGAATAGATTAATACAATCGACTACTGGAAATTACGATTCCCAAGGATTTGACACCTAGACAAAATCGGGACTCATGAGGGAGCTGGCACACACAATGAATCTATCCTCGATAAAAGTGAGTTTTTCCAAACGGCCCTTTCTCTATGGCGGTTTGATTCTGCTCTGTCTTGTGGTTTTGGGTGCCTCCCTCTTCAACAAAAAACCCCAACGCCCCGCTCCCATCCCTCTTGCTACCCAAGCCACCTTGGCTGTAAAATCGGATGTGCCGCGATTCTATCATGGCCTTGGCACTGTTACCGCCTTACAAGATACTGTTGTTCGCAGTCGTGTGGAAGGTCACCTTACCGCCATCCATTTCAAAGAAGGCCAATATGTTCATGAGGGCGACACTCTCGTTGAAATAGACCCCCGCCCCTTTCAAAACAAGCTGGCCGAGGCTAAAGGAGCCTTGATACGCGACGAAGCCCTGCTAAAAAACGCTCGTCAGGATCTTGAGCGGTACAAGCGACTCTTGCGTCAAGACGCCATTCCCGTGCAACAAGTTCAAGCTCAAGAAGCCGTTGTTGGACAATATGAAGGCACCGTTATACAGGATAAGGCCGCCATTGCCGAAGCCGAGCTACAGCTTTCATACAGCAAAGTATCCGCCCCTTTCGCCGGAAAAACAGGCCTTCGTCAGGTCGACATAGGCGCGACCATTAGTCCCGGCGACAGCGCTGGCATTGTCCGTCTTACTCAAACCCAGCCTTGTTACGTTGTTTTTACTCTGGTCGATAAATATCTTCCCCATGTGCGCGATGCCATTCACACCAGACGACTTCGGAGCCAAGAGCACAATAAACCCGAAGCTCAAAACCCGAGGCTCCCCCAAGAAGAGGGTGGCCTGACAGTCAATGTCTGGTCGCAAGACGGAAAATCGCAACTGGCTACGGGCCATCTGGAATCTTTGGATAACCAAATCGATCTGAGCACAGGCACGATTAAAGCTAAAGCCCTCATACCTAATGATGACAACAGGCTTTACCCTAACCAGTTTGTGAACGTGCAACTGCATGTGGACACTTTGCGCGATGTAATCACCGTTCCCGCGGCGGCTATTCAGCGCAATAACACCGGCTATTTTGTCTATGTCATCATTGACGACGCCGCTCGCCTGCGCCCCATTACACTCGATTATAGCAATGATACGCTGGCAGTCATTGCCTCTGGTCTTGATGAAGGGGATTTGGTCATTACCGACGGCGTTGACAATCTGCGTGATGGAAGCCCTGTTCGCCATAGCCTCACGCCTTCTCATACCGATGCCCCTTCTGGTGATACCTCTTCTGGTGATGCTCCTGTTGGCGATACCTCCCTCGACAATGTCGCCCATACACCGAACGCATCCGACACAACTGGCACAACTGGCACAACTGGCACAGCTGGCACAGCTGGTACACCTTAGGCATCTGGCTCTCCTTAGCCGTTTGACGTACCTAAGACATCTTGCACACCTGACGCTTAAGCGTCCTTGCTTGACTCTACCTATTCCCCCGTTAACGCCTTTTCCCAGCCTCAGCCTTACCACTGCCTCAGCCCTGCCCCATACCTCCCCATGACCATTTCGCCTTCATTTTATCTTCAGAATGGCCCTTTAATCTCCTCCTCCCTCCTTTAGAGTTCTTCCTTTTCCACCTTCATCGCCACTCCATTAAAAAACTGGTCTACATATTGCATAAATTCTTGACAAAGGAATACTTTTCCAATTCACCAAGGTAAATCGATATTTACCCCATGTTGGTTTATTGACGTATTCATTAAAGGGCACATTAGTTGTTAGGAGATACCATGGATTCCTTCTATTCAGATTCACACCCAAGACAGCGCCTTCTGCTGGAAATTCTGGAAAGCCTCCAGTCTGTCCCCAGCGCCATATACAGACGAGCCCTCCTTGGGGTTATACTGGTCATTGGCATCATTATTACAAGCGGCTGCGCCAGCTCGGGTGATTCAAACATAAACTACTTTCCCACCCAAACAGAACACAGCAACACACCCGTTAGCGGCAGGCAGGGTTCCATGGATTACAATGGTTCCTCGGTCTCCACCATTACCAGCCGTTCTGTAGGCGCTGGCGTTGTGGTTCCCAATACCGCCGGAGGCATGACGGTTGTTACGGGAGACACTCCAGCCCCCCAAGATCCTTCCTATGTTGACGCCCGCGAGTTTAAGTTACGCATCCGAGAGCTGGGCGAGCAACTCGTTTCTGAAACCACCGACCCTTATCTTCGTTCTGCCGTAGCCATGCCAACGGCCTTTGTCTCCTTAGGCAATTTCAACCTCACATCGGCTTTAGGTCAGCTCATCTCAGAACAGCTTATTTATGAATTTAACCAACGCGGTTTCCCTATTAAGGAATACCGTTTAGACGCTTCTATTATCCAACGCAAAAATGGCGAATTTTATCTTTCTCGTGAGCACCTTGAGCGCGTAGCAGTGAATAATCCCGGAACCGTTGTTTTGGTTGGAACCTATCAAGAAGACCAGCAGGCTGTTTTCATTAACGCCCGCCTTGTTCGTCCAAGCGATGGCAAAGTATTGCGTACAGGCAACCTCGTTCTTAATTCTAACCCCCTTATTAAACGCCTCGCCAAGAAAAAAACAAATTTTATGCACTTACAGGGCAAAGGTATTCCCATTAAGGCTCGTAACGCATCGGGTCGGCAACCCTCTTTAAACAGCGGTAACCCGCATCCGGACCTCGATATCAATCTCTATTAAGAATTACACAGAGCGGACGATAACGTTTTTGTAAGGAAAGCTATCATGAAATCACTACACGCCATCCTCTTACGCGGCCTATGCGTTTCTAGCCTTTTGCTAGCCTGCGCCTGTGGCAGTCTTTGGGGAAGCCAATCAACCACCACTGTGCATAACTCCGCCGCCAGTATTCATAATCTCCAACTTGGGCGACAATATGTAGCCGAAGGGCGTTATGAATTGGCCCGTGAGCACTATCTTTTTGCCCTCGCGGCAAGCGATGAAACCAATAAAGATATCATTGCTCAAGAGCTTCACGGCGTTGACTTAATGGTAAAAACACAAAGGTAGACAGTTATGCGCACCCTCTCTTTTTTCCTCATGGCGTGTTGTTTATTTATAGTATCGCCAATGGTTAATGGCTTCGCCGCCCCGTCAGTCTCTCAAATAGTGGCTGGTTCAGGACGCGACCTTGATAGACAACTCATGGAACGCTTTCAAATGGAAAGCCCCATTGACGAATTGTCCATCTTTGTCACTACGCCCGTCAGCCTCAACGACCTCACAGAATCAGTCCCCCTTGCCAGACAAGTACAGGAAGATATTGCCCAGTGGTTTGTAAAACAAGGCTACCCCATACAGGAAATTCGCAAAGGCCAAGACCTTTATTTTGACACAGCCCAAGGGGAGCACCTGCTCACCAGAAGAGTTGAAGAACTTTCAAAGGACGAAGCCGTCGCCGTGGCAGCCCTTGTGGGGACCTATACCATTACCCCAAAGGCCATTCGCTTTAATTTACGTCTGGTGCATACGGCCTCCCTCGATACCCTCGCCATGTCCAACTTTACCATCCCTCTTTCGCGCGACATTCGCCCTTTAGTTTATGTGGCTGATGGCAAACAGGGAGGTATCCCCATAGAACCGACGGTTATAACCCGCCTCCCCTAATCAACCCTCCTATTTTGCCCAAAGAGTTTCACCCGACATCTAACGCGTAAAATTCTTTGGGCTCCTTTTTACCCCTTGCCTCCATTGGACATATTTTTGGAGAGGCCAACCTTGCCGCTCCTTACGAATTGTATCAAGTTCCTCGTAGCACAAATGAGTTGGCTTTTCCCTTCTCCTCCGCTATATTTTTTTCTAATGAGAGGACATTATGCCCCAAATATTCACCCTGTTTCTTTGGTTCCTTGCTCTTTATGGTCTCAGCCTTGGCCTTGCCGCCATTATTCTCAGTCTTTTCTTTTGGTATGAGGCGACCAATCAACCCTGCCCTCAAATTCCACCACCTCCCTATAAACCCCTGCCCGTCTTCCAAACCTGCATGCGTTATTTTTTATTTCACGCCATCCGGCCTGTCATCGCCATAGCCTGGCTGTGTATGCCAAAAAAATCCCCAAAGCACAGTCCCTACCCCCCTGTTGTGCTCATTCACGGCATTTTTAGCACACGCACCTCTTGGTACTTTTTCTATAAAGCTCTTATCAACAATGATTTTTGCCCCAGCACCTTCGGCTATATCAGCCTGTGGGGTTCCATGGATGCTACCGTTGCCCGCCTTGAAAAACATGTCCAACACATACGTGAAACAACTGGCAACTCCCACGTTACCATTCTCGCCCATAGCCTTGGTGGCGTTATCGCTCGCTATTGGCTCGCCCAGTACCCTCATAATTACGATGCGGTCTCGGGGCTCGTTACCCTATGCACTCCCCATGGTGGCAGTAATATTTCAACTCTCCTGCCAAACCCCTTCGCCAAAGCAGTCAGCCCAAACTCCGAGGTACTCCAATCCATAGGATCCCAAACCTATGATGCTTTCCCCTGCGTTGCCTATGCCACCAATGCCGATACCCTTGTTGTTCCGGCAAAGGGACTGGTACCCCCCGAAAACTGGAAACTCCTTATTACCCCGCCCATTGACCATTTGGAAATTCTCTCACACTCAAAGGTTATCAAAACTGTTGTCAATACCCTTAAAGATATAGGTCAGCCAGCCTGAGAAGGTCCAACGCCAAAATCCTATAAGGGAATTGTATTTGGTAGCCCGTGATTTCTTGTCCTGTGGCTTCTTATACCCATGGTTTCTATGAATGACCTAACGCCTAACTTGACGGCTCTCATTCTAATTTTTGAGGGTCTATACGCCAGCCCAAGAAGAGAACCCAAGACGGTTTTCACCTGCGAGTCCCTCCTCACCGATTCTTTTATGCACGAGTGTTTGCCACGAGTGCCCATGAGGGGAGTCCATAAAGCGGATAATAACCGCAGGAGGGCTTGACTTCCTGCCCTCTATAGCTCATTATTTTCGTTTACGTTGTCTATATATACTATCTCTTGGGGCTAACTGTATCACTCAGCCCCCCTGCGCTAGCACCACAACGTAAATCCAACACTACAAATAGTGCGCCATTGGCGCTATCTTTATTCAATCTGCGGGAGAATCAATGAGCAACTACAAAGACACCCTTAATCTGCCAGTAACTTCTTTCCCTATGAAGGCAAACCTCATTCAGAAAGAGCCTGAAATGCTGAAAAAGTGGGAAGAAAACAAAGCCTATGACGCGATGGTTAATTCCAGGGGCGAAAAGGGCATGTACGTCTTGCATGACGGCCCTCCATACGCCAACGGCAACATCCACTTGGGCCACGCTCTTAACAAGGTCATTAAGGATATTATTGTTAAGTCCCGCAACATGCAGGGTTTCAAAGCTCCTTATGTTCCCGGCTGGGACTGCCACGGTCTCCCCATTGAGCACAAGGTAGAGCAGGAACTCAAAGCCAAGAAAAAAGAAGTTCCCCCTCACGTTATTCGTAGAATGTGCCGCGAATACGCCACCAAATGGCTTGATGTACAGCGCAAAGAATTTAAACGTCTTGGTGTTTTCGGCACTTGGGACGAGCCCTATGTTTCCATGGATCCTCACTATGAAGCCGCCACTGCCAAAGAACTGGGTAACTTCATGGCGGCGGGTTCCGTTGTGCGTAGCAAAAAACCCATTTACTGGTGTAACTCATGCCATACAGCCCTTGCCGAAGCCGAAGTGGAGTATCACAACCACACCTCCCCTTCTATTTTTGTTCGCTTCAAAGTTGACGATCCCAAGTTAACTTCCGTATTGCCCAAGGCCGCCATTGACAACACCTGGGTTATTATCTGGACAACCACCCCCTGGACCCTGCCAGACAACATGGCTGTGGCCGTCCATCCCGACTTTGACTACGCCCTTGTCGAAGCCGAAGGGACTTTTTATATTATCGCCGACGAGCTGGTAGAAAGCTGCCGCAAGTCCTTTGGCTGGATAAACACCAACGTTGTCGCCATTGTCAAAGGCGAAAGCCTTGAGCATATTAAAACTCGTCACCCTTTTTACGACAGGGAGTCCCCCATCGTCCTTGGTAAACACGTTACCCTTGACGCTGGTACGGGGTGCGTCCACACCGCCCCCGGACATGGTCGCGAAGACTATGACGTTGCCCTTGAATATGACCTGGAAATTCTTTCCCCCATTGACGACAGCGGCGTTTTCCTGCCCACTGTGCCTATTGTAGGCGGCAAATTCGTCCACGACGCCAACGACATCATCATTGAAACCCTGCTCGCGTCCGGTCATCTAATGACCCAAAGTTCCATTGAGCACTCCTATCCCCATTGCTGGCGTTGTAAAAGCCCTGTTATTTTCAGAGCCACAACCCAATGGTTTATATCCATGGAGCGCAACCACTTGCGTACCCGCGCCCTTGAAGCTATCCGCAACGAAGTCCAGTGGATTCCCGCCTGGGGCGAAGAGCGCATTTATAACATGATTGAGTTTCGACCTGACTGGTGTATTTCCCGTCAGCGCACATGGGGCGTCCCTATTACCGCGCTTTTGTGCAAAGATTGCGGCGAAGCGTGGTTTGACGCCGGCTGGAACAAAGCTCTTTCAGAAAAATTTGAAAACCACCCCACGGGTTGCGACTACTGGTTTGAAACACCTGTAGAAGATATCGCGCCCAAAGACCTCGTATGCACCGCCTGCGGCGGCAACCACTGGGAAAAAGAAACGGATATTCTTGACGTATGGTTCGACTCCGGCACGAGCTTTGCCGCCGTTGTTGAAAAACGCCCCGAATGCCATTTCCCGGCCAATATGTATCTGGAAGGCTCCGACCAGCACCGCGGCTGGTTCCATAGCTCCCTCCTCGCCTCCATCGGCACCCGTGGCACCCCTCCCTACAAAGAGGTTCTCACCCACGGCTATGTTGTTGACGGCGAAGGCAAGAAAATGTCCAAATCCCTTGGAAACGGCATTGAACCGAGCGAAATCATTCAGCAATATGGCGCTGAAATTTTACGCCTCTGGGTTTCTTCGGTGGAATATCGCGAAGACGTGAGAATCTCTACGGAAATTCTCAATCGTCAGGTTGACGCCTACCGCCGCATCAGAAACACCTGCCGTTATCTTTTGGGCAACCTTGGGGACTTTACACCCGAAATGAGCGTAGCCGATGATGAGCTTCATCCCCTTGACGCTTACGCCCTCGACATGGCGACCCAAACCCATAATGCCGTTCAAAAAGCTTACGAAACTTACGAGTTTCACAAAGTTTTCCACGGCCTGCATAACCTGTGTGTAACGGACCTGTCAGCTTTCTACCTTGATATTCTTAAAGACAGACTTTACACCTCAGGCACCAACAGCGTCGAAAGACGTTCGGCCCAGACGGCCCTTTGGCGCATCCTCATTATGTTGGTAACCGATATGGCCCCGGTCTTGTCCTTCACCGCCGAAGAAGTGCTCAAATACACACCCGAAGCCCTTAAGCCTAAGGTAACCACGGTCTTTGCCATGACTCAAGAGCATGTGAAACCCTTCGAGCTTTCTACTGAAAAGCGTAATGATTGGAAAAAACTGCTTGATATTCGTGGCGAGGTCACTAAAAACATCGAACCCATGCGTAAGGCGGGTGAAATCGGTCATGCCCTTGATACCGCTGTCACCTTATATCTGTCCGATGAACTCAAAGACCTGCTCGACCGCACAACCAGCGACCTGCGCTCCATCTTCATTGTTTCGCAGTTCGAGGTAAAACCCTTGAGCGAGGCCCCTGCCAACGCCACCAAATGCGTTGACGTGCCCGGCTTAAGTCTCACCATAACGAAAGCCGCTGGCGAAAAATGCGCCCGTTGCTGGGTTTATTCAACGGAACTGGGCACCAACGCCGACTATCCCGGCATTTGCCCACGCTGTACGCAAGTACTCGTCGAAAACAACTAACAACTCATCTTGAGGCTGGTTCGCCAGCCTCAAGCTTTTTTATGCTTATGCGCTGGTGTATCATCTTCCTTATTCTGAGCCTCATCGTCGGCCTTGATCAGCTAACCAAACTGTGGGTGGAGCAATCGCTCCCTCTCTATTCGGTTATTCCTGTGACCTCTTTTTTCAATGTTGTTCATTTTCGCAACACAGGCGCGGCCTTTGGCTTTTTAAGCGACCCCAATACCCAGTGGCAACTCTGGTTTTTCTTAGGAACTACCCTTATCGCTCTGGGCGCTATCTTTTTTCTGGCCCGCTCGGCTCGCAAGGAAGGCTTCTTTTACTTCACAGGGCTCGGCCTTATTGGTGGCGGCGCCATTGGCAACGCCATCGACAGGATTCGTCTGCAAGAAGTTATCGACTTTTTGGATTTTCACGCCTTCGGCTATCACTGGCCCGCCTTTAACGTCGCCGATATAGCCATTTGTTGCGGTGTTGCTATTTTATTGTATTTCATTGTTTTTCCTCAGCATCACCCTGAGGATGACACAACGGCAACGCCTTAAGGAGCTAGGCCCTACGAGACTCCCTAGGGTTATTAACTGTCGATACACGGCCCCTTGTCCACTGAGCCTTCATGGCACGGCTCATCCCCTGACCCTTTGTCCCCTAACTCTTTCACCTCGAGCCTCTGCCTCGGTCAAATCGAGACCTTGCCTTAACTGTTCAGCTATGAAGGTATACGCGGCAGAGCACCCCGGCTTCCTACACCAAGCCTCAAAGGGCATCTTCACAATTGTAGAAGCAGAGCTCGCAAAAGCATAGATATCGACCGTAAACTATCACCATTTACTTAAACTGCAGGTGCCCCATGACCCCTCTTGACTATATACTCATTTCCATTCCCGCCCTCATCAACCTTTGGGCCATTTGGCATGCCATGATGGTGAGCAAGCTTGAAACCATACACAAGGTTATCTGGGTAGCCATCCTTATTTTCGTTCCCGTCCTTGGAGGAATCGCCTATTTCTTTGGTAGCTATCTTCGCCAAAAAAAAGTATAGTATAGTCCAATTTTAACCAATCATTTCTTTATACAAAGGTGATGATATGAAAAAACATTGTCGAATAGTAGCCCTCGCGGGCATCCTTGTACTGGCTGGTTGCACCACCGGAAAAACCACCTCCGGCGAGTCTTTAGGCCAAACGGTCAATCGCCATGAGCAACAAATACAATCTATTCTCTCGCAGGTAGGTCAGGTGGAACAAGTACTGCCCGGCCAAGCCGAAATGTGGTCGCAAATGCAATCCATGCGTCAGGAACTGAATCAAATAAATGGCCAGCTCAGTCAAATGGGCCTCGCTGGCGGTGGCGCTGACCTTGGCGTCATGCAAGAAAACATCACACGCCTGCAAGCCGCCACTCGCAAAATTGCCTCCCAGCTCGCCATTGACGTTGGCCCCCTTGAAGCTGGCGGCTCTTTTGACGCCACAAGCCCCATGGTTTCGTCAGGTATGCAAACGCCCCCTCCTACGGTGCCCATCCAAACGACGACAACGGCTATCCCCGCCGACAAAAACACCGCCCAAACACTCTATGACGGCGGCATTAAAGCCTTTGACCAGCGCCGCTACAAAGACGCTGTGGCCGCTTTTAAAAGTTTCACCTCCAACTACCCCAAGCACCAGCTCGCTGGCAACGCCGCCTTCTGGGAAGGGGAGTCTTACTACCAGCTTGGTGAATATGGTCGAGCGGCTCTAGCCTATCAAGAAGTCCTCGATAAATATAAAACGAGCCCTAAATACCAAGCGTCGTTGCTCAAGCAAGGCATTGCCTTCCATAACGCTGGTAAAAAGAGCGCGGCAAAAGAACGCCTTCAAGAGCTTGTCTCACGCTACCCCAGTAGCTCGGAAGCCTCTCGCGCCAAACAATTTATGACAACAAACAAGCTCTAGGTAACGATCTTGCTTGTAGTGGTATGAGAATATTACTTACCAACGACGATGGCATCCATGGTCATGGCTTAAGAACCATCTACAAAGCGCTTCGTAGCGCAGGACATAGCGTTGACGTTGTGGCTCCCATAGCGGAACAATCCGCTGTTAGCAGCGCCATAACCATTCGCCGTGTCCTGCGAATTGAACATGTTGAAGAAGACGCCTTCCAAGGCATCGCGGTTTTTGGCACCCCCTCTGACTGTGTTCGCCTTGCCCTTTCTGAACTCCTCCCCCATCGCCCAGACATTGTTATTTCCGGCATAAACGCTGGTGCTAACGTTGGCACCGATATCCGCTATTCAGGAACCATCGCTGCAGCCTGCGAAGCCGCCCAGCTTCATCTTCCCGCCCTCGCCCTTTCTTTTGATTCCTTCAAGCCCTGCTTTTCCATGGATGAATACGCGAGCTACGGGGTCTCCTTAATGGAAAAATTCCCGTGGAGTAAAGTTCCCCATCATCGGGTTATTAATGTCAACTTCCCTTCTGTTCCCTTCACGGAACACAAAGGTTTGGTCTTTTGTTCTCATGCCTCTGCCCCCTGGGAAAACAAATTCGTTAAAAGCGCCGACCCTTGCGGATCACCGAACTGGCAACTCGACTGGAACGTTGCCCTGCCAGACGCAGCCACAGGCACTGACCGAGACAAACTCAGCGCCGGATATATTACCCTGACTCCCTTAAAATTCTCTTTTACCGATGATAGGTTAATGGAAACCCTCGCGGAATTTTCGCTCTAACCGACCATTCACAAAGCTCTTTTTTTGCGCTATACTTTATGCGAAATTATTTCAGTGTGAAAAATGCAAATAGCTTGTGACTCGTTCGTATCCCCAAGGTCTTTATGGCTACCATAAACCCCTTGGGCAATAAGCCAGCAATTCCCTCAAAAAGGGAGCTAGTGGAACTCATGATTTGCCCGCCCATGACCAGAAGCCATGTACAAGCCGTACAGAAGATACCTGTAGAAAAACGGATACGGTTTTGAGACAGACTTAACACAAATCAAACTCAAGGCGAACAGCAGGCAAGGCAAGCCTGAGACGAAGAAACAGCACATAGAAAACGAAGCACTAAGCATCACACAATAAACACACAACTAACCTCATTATTTACAGGAGCACAGTATGCCACTTGTTAACCCCAGAGCCATGTTTGAACGTGCCAACAAAGAAGGGTACGCCGTTGGCGCCTTTAACGTAAACAATATGGAAATCATCCAAGGCATCATGCAAGCCGCCATCGAAGAAAAAGCTCCTCTCATTCTTCAGGTTTCTGCCGGAGCCCGCAAATACGCAGGACAAAACTACATCATCAAACTCATCGAAGCCGCCCTTGTGGAAAACGACATTGACGTTGTTCTTCATCTTGACCACGGCCCCGACTTTGAATTGTGCAAAGCCTGTATCGACGGCGGTTTTACCTCTGTTATGATTGACGGCTCGCACCTGCCCTTTGAAGAAAACATCGCCCTCACCAAGAAGGTTGTCGACTACGCCCATGAGCGCGGCGTATGGGTAGAAGCGGAACTCGGTCGCATTGAAGGGGTTGAAGAACACGTTGTAGCTGAAAAAAGCATTTACACAGACCCTGCCGAAGCCAAAGAATTTGTTGAGCGCACTGGCTGCGACTCTTTAGCCATCGCCATCGGTACCAGCCACGGAGCCTACAAGTTTACTGGCGACGCCAAACTCGACTTTGAACGCTTGGAGGCCATTGCCAAGCTTCTGCCTGAAAATTACCCCCTTGTACTGCACGGTTCCTCCAGTGTTCCCCAAGAGTTCGTCAAAATGGCCAACACCTTTGGCGGTGAAATCGGTAGCGCCCGCGGCGTTCCTGAAGACCTCCTGCGCAAAGCCGCCGGCATGGGCATTGCCAAAATCAATATCGACACCGACATCCGCCTTGCCATGACTGCCAATATTCGTAAGTTTCTGGCTGAAAACCCCACTGAATTCGACCCCCGTTCCTACCTCAAGCCTGCCCGTGAAGCCGTTAAAAATATGGTTCAACACAAAATCAAAACTGTACTCGGCTGTTCAAACAAAGCGTAAATATACTGTGCCCATCCCTTTTACAAGGGGTGGGCTTTCTACAAACCTATTCATCTTTTTGCTAGGGAGAGTTTCATATGGCAATCAATATCGGCGTAAATGGTTTTGGTCGCATTGGACGCTATCTTGTCCGCTTGCTGGCTTCCTCACCCGATCTTAATGTTAAAGTAGTTAACGCCAGAGCCGACAACGGCACCTTGGCTCATTTGCTTAAGTACGATTCTGTTCATGGAACTTTTGCCGATGATGTTAGCCACAATGATGAAGGCATGCTTGTCAATGGAGAACTCATTAAAGTAACGCGCTTTCCCAAAGGCGAATGGCAGTGGGCCGAAAACGACATTGACATTGTCATTGAAACAACCGGAACCATTAAAGATAGAGACGGTCTTGCCCTGCATAACAAGTGTGGCGCCAAAAAAACCGTTATCAGCGCGCCCGGTAAAGGCGTAGACGCCACCATTGTCATGGGTGTTAACGACGCCATATACGACCCCGCTACCCACAATATTGTTTCTAACGCTTCCTGCACGACCAACTGTCTGGCCCCCGTCGCCAAAGTTATCAATGACTCTTTCGGCATTAAACACGGGCTCATGACAACCATTCACTCTGTCACCATGAGCCAGCGTATCCTTGACGGCTCACACAAAGACTTACGACGCGCCAGAGCCGCTTCTGTTTCCATGATTCCCACCACCACGGGAGCCGCCATAGCGACCGCTGAGGTTATTCCTGAGCTCAAAGGCCGCCTGGACGGCATGTCCATTCGAGTTCCTACGCCCAACGTGTCCCTCGTTGACCTTACCTGTGAGCTTGAGCGCGGCACTTCCGCAGAAGAAGTGAACAAAGCCTTGCGACAAGCCTCGGAAACCACTCTCAAAAATGTTCTGGGCTATACCGAAGTACCTTTGGTTTCCGTTGACTATAACGGTAACTCTTGCGGTGGTGTTGTGGACGGACTTTGTACAACGGTTATGGATAAAACTCTCCTTAAAGTTATTGTTTGGTACGATAACGAAGCGGGCTTCACCCACCAGCTTGTGCGCTTGCTCCAAATGATGGGTAAATCCATGAAATAACGCCTGCCCCTGACAAGCTAGCCACGAAGAATAAAGCGAGGCTGACTAGTCATTTACAGCATAAAAATAAAAAGGCTGACTCTTTAAGAGCCAGCCTTTTTATTTTAGGACTTTAGTCAGTCGAAAGCCGGAAGGGCTTGAAACAGAGAACCACCCGCTATGCGCGTGGAGACAGAAGGTTATAAGGGAGGCAAAGCTCAAAGGGAACCTGAGACCAAAGAAAGAAAACAGACAAAAAAACAGGCCATAGGCCAGATAGCCCCAAGCAGGCACAGATAGGTAGGCCAAGGCAAGCACAGGTAGGCAGGCAATGACTGAGGCAGGCAAACACGAAAGCAGGTAAGGAAAAACGATGCAAACAGGCGATATTCGTTTTATTCAAAATTTATTTACCGGAACTAACTCTGCGCGCCCCGATGTAGCGTTTGCCCCAATAACCGTCTGTCATAGAAGCTTCTGATACACTCTTGCCGCTACTGGGGCTATGGATAAACTTGCCGTTCCCTGTATAAATTCCTGTGTGATAACCCGTACGCGAGCGAATTCTAAAGGCAACAATATCACCAGGTTGTAAGTCTTTTTTACGGACGGCGCGACCAACGCGCGACTGTTCGCGGGCTGTTCGGGGTAACGAAATGCCCTGTTCGCCATAAACCCAGCACACATAACCAGAACAGTCGAAGCCCGTTTCAGGAGTATCGCCACCGCTTTTATAACGAATGCCCTTCAACTCCTTAGCTGAAGCAATAATCGAGCGATTGACCTGCGAGATGGACCGTTCTCTACTGGGAGGCCCATACATATGAGCGGCGGCGCCGCCCCCCGAAGAACGATGGGAGCAACCGTTTAAGAATAAGAAAAGTGCCACGAGAAGCGCGACGAAGAGAGCCTTGTGGCCAGTTCTTTGGGGAAGCGAAGTGTGTTCCATACTAGTTATTTAGAGAAAGTCTAGAGAAAAATCAAGGGAAATTATTGAGGGACAAGGAAAAGGAGAAAATATCACTTCTTAAAAACGCTTTCGCCAACTTGTTGCCAGAGAATTATTCAAAAATATTATCGTATTTTGTAACCCATAGCTATCTTTAATTAGGAGGTTTTTTTGCGCCCAAAGTCTAACAAAAATCTTGGCTATACACAGCGACAGAGTGATTCATATGGCTTAATCTCTCCTTGCTTATCTCAAAACCTTCAAAAAATTCTAAGACTTGATTATTATTTCCACCCTCCCAATTGCCAACAATCAATTTCCTCGCCACATGCAAAGCTCATCGCCCCCTTCTCTTCCCAAGCAAAACACTTTCTTCTGTCTTTTTTAAACAAGCCACGACACCTTATAAAAAGTCTCCCACAAAACCTAAAAAAGAAAACCGGATAAATAGTTAAAAACTTCATGCCAATTGGTTAATCAGATAGCTTACCAAGAGGCGATTTTGAGGAAGAAGCTATTCCTCAGTTTTTCTGGCTCGCCTTTTGATAGATTAAACCCAAAAAGAATACGGCAGGATGAACAATCACCCTGCCGTATAAACTCTCCTCTCGTCATGCTTCATTGAGGCCAAAGAAGCTCAAGACCCTCTATGGACTCAACGGCGCAATCTGACACAATAGAGCATAATCTGGCTTTATCTGGCGCACTCTGGCTTTATCTGGCGTAACCAGGCTTTATCTGGCGGACGAGTCAACATAAAGAAGCGCGCAGTCAGTCATTATAACAACTGCATACTACTCCATCCATTCTCCTGCGCCGCCTGCTGAGCCGCATTACCACCTAACACACACACCTTGCCTGACTTTTTCATACTCTGTAAAGCCTCGCCAAAGGCCTTAAAGTGCTGGCCTGTCGTTCCGAGAATATCATCTCGAAGTTGCTGACGCAGATCGTCCGTCATACCCACAAGGTGACGGCTAAAGGCCGCTCTGCCCTTGGCGTCAGGCAGCAAATAGGCGTCTACTTCGCCAATGGCGCCAATAATAGCGGCGTTAAGGGCGGCTTTATCAGGGGTGTTGTGCATAAGAAAGTCTGCCGTCGCGTCATAAATAGACAGGGTAGGCATAACAGACGGGTCTCGATACGAAACCATATAGAAACCGCCGGAAGCTCTGTCAAGGCCGCACATGCACCCGTAGGCGCCGCCTTTAACACGAACATTTTCCCACAAATAGCCCGTGCGCAAGTATTTCAATATAACCTGCGCCGAACCATGCCAAGTAAATCCAGCTTCATACAAATTCACCGCTTTGCCCGTATAGTTGACCTGTGCGGGCACAATAAGCCCTTCGCCCGCGGGCAAGACTCGTGGCTGTATGATGCGCTGCGGCGAGGCGCTTCCCTCTGGAAGCTGTTCAATAAAACCAGAAATGGCATCGAGAAGCATGGTTTTTTGCTCACCCAAGGCGGTGCAATTCACCATGAGGCCTGCTTTATTAAAGATTGCCGTATGCAGAGCCTGAAGACGGCTCAAAACACTGGGCCAATCTTGAGCAACCCTATCAACCAAATCACGCAAAAACAGTAAGCCGTCTATGCCGTTGGTCTTTTCAGACAAAGCAGCCGCGCCGTCAAACCCGGCAAAAAGGCGACCAGCCACGACCATATGACCAGCAGGAATAAACCCATGCTCTTTACGGGCTTTTTCTTCAAGCACCATGCGCATAAAACGCTCTGGCTGGTTATAGTCAGGGGCTGTGACTATTTCTTGCATAAGCGAGAACAAGTCGCCGACCTTATCAGGGGTTGTTTTGCCCTCAACCACCATGTTTAGGCGGGTTTCTTGCCCTGACAACGGCGAAAGAAACAGGCACGAAGCATCAATACCGCCTGTTTTTTGGGCGATATTCATATTTAAGCGAACAAAGTCGGATTTTGTCGTACCCATTTCCGTCAAGGCTCTACCCAGCAAAGGCAGTAAGGGCATATCCTCTTCGTTAACTCCTGACAAATCAAAAGCCATTCCTGTGTAAACAATGCCCGCCGTTGGTAAGTCATGATACATCACTTCAACATTTCGCGTCTTCTCCCAGCGTGTGGGGATGGTGGCGTTTGTCAAAGGTAAATCACTCACCTCAAGGCGGGGGATGGTCGCCAAAGCTTCGAGACTGTCGGCCTTAGCCTGCCACTCAAGCAACTCTTCCGCTTCCTTAAGGATAGCCTTTTGTTCTGTTTCAGATAATTTTTCCACCCTGCTGGCAACTCTATCTGCCTCTTCCTTTTCCATGGCAGCTGACAAGGTCACATCAGGGGCTAAAATAACGGTAACTCTATGCGGATTGTCAAGGAACCAACGGGATATGAATTCTTCAAACAACCGCTCCCCTCGAGCGATTGTATCTTTAATAACCGTCAGCGGTTCCTCAAACTGTAAAGGAGCCAAGGGGTCGGCGTCATGCAACCAAGTGGTTAAAGCATTAAGCATAACCGCCAGCCCCACAGGGAAGCGACCCGTATTTTTTTCACGAAGGGCAAATTCAACACTGTTAATGGCGGCTTCGATATGATCGGCGCCCACGCCTTCTTGCACCAATGTCTTTAAGGTATCGAGCACCAGCGCTTCAACCTTAGGGGCCTTATCAACGTCAAGTCCCTTTAAACCAACACTGAACATAAGCTGGCGCAACTCGTCTTCCAATCCGTCTCCGGCTATGTCCTCACCCAAGCCCGATTCAATGAGAGCGCGCCTCAAAGGCGAAGCAGGCAAACCCAACAGGATATGATCCAAAATTCTGAATATCAATGCTGTTTGCGTGTCTAAAACATCAGGGCCAAGCCAATTAACAACGACCATGCCCTTATCTTCTTCCCCGCTAGCCGCGAAATAAACGGTTTCTTCACGAGGTTTGGCAAAGGGCTGTTGCAGGTCAATGGAGGAATCAACCGATAATTGTGTAAACTTTGATAAAACACCGTTAAGCTGGGCCAGTCTTTCTTCTTCGTTATCATCCCCCCAAAAAAAGAAGCGCGCGTTAGAGGGATGATAATAGGTGGCGTGAAAATTATAAAAATCCTCATAGGTCAGTTCTGGAATATCCTTGGGATCACCGCCGGACTCTAAGCCATATACCGTATCGGGAAAAAGCGAATGAAGACTATAGCGCCCAAGCACCGACTCCGGCGAAGAAAAAGCGCCTTTCATTTCATTATAGACAACCCCTTTAAAACAAAAACCTTCACCGGAAGGAGCGCCTTCTAGGTGCCAGCCTTCCTGCTTAAATATATTTTCTGAAATAACAGGGAAGAACACAGCGTCCAAATAGACATCCGTGAGGTTTCTAAAGTCGGCGACATTAGCGCTGGCAACGGGATAACAAGTTTTATCGGGGTAGGTAAAGGCGTTTAAAAAAGTCTGCAAAGATCCTTTGAGCAGTTCCACAAAAGGCTCTTTAACAGGATACTTTGCCGAACCGCAAAGCACGGAGTGCTCTAAGATATGCGCCACCCCAGTGGAGTCGGCGGGCGGCGTTCTAAACGATACGCCAAAAACTTTGTTTTCATCGCTATTGGTAAAAGAAAGAAGCTCCGCTCCCGTCGCCTCATGGCGAAAAATCTTGGCTGTGGATGAAAGCTCTTTTACTTCCTGTTCGCGTAGTAAGGTAAAACCGTGTGTAGTCATACTTTTCCTCATTCACACACTTATGAAGTGATGAGATTAAAATTATAAGGGCTTTAAAAAATGGTAATGTCATACCGGGCCCGACTGTATTAGATTAAGTATAAGACCTCTTAAGAGATTATCAAGCGGTAAATAATTATCCCCCGGCATAGCCGGGGGTTTTTCATATGCGCCTGTAAGGCTC